>NZ_JAVRBM010000200.1:0-1597 GCF_034531255.1 Nostoc sp. ChiQUE01b
CATCCCAGAGTTTGATCGTGTTGTCATCACTGCCAGAAGCCAGTGTCTTGCCATCAGGGCTGAAGACTACGCTATAGACCAGACTGCTATGCCCTTCTAAGGTATTTATCTCTATGGCACGATTTTCTTTTTTTTCATTTGGCTTTAAATAAACCGCTTGCTGTAAAGTTAACGCAGTGTGCGTTAAGATATCGCTTCTGTGCTGTGCCCAAACTGTATGCTTGAGTTTGTTACTTGCCCTTAAGGCTGTTATTAAAGCATCTGGGTATTGTCCAGAGACAGCAAAAGCTTCCGAAGAATTATTGATAGCGTTAATTTGACTAATATTTGCCTCTACAGCCCACTGGAATGTTGCTGCTGCTAAAACAGCAAATCCTAAACCTGCGGTTAGGGAACCAAAAAGGGCGCGTTTGAGAACACGATTCAGTTTTGCTTCACTTTGTTTTCTTTGTTCTCGTTCCTTTTCCAGTTCCGCCATCACCTGCTTTAACTTCGGTTCCTGTTGCTGGCGGATAAAGGCGGCGATGTAGTCGTGTACCAGTTGATAACGGTCAAAAGGGTTTTCTGGTAGCAAAACCACCAAGCCGGATTGGACAAGAATTTCTAATATTAAATCTAATTTACTGATTTCAGAAGCTTCTTCCCCCCTAGTTTTCGATCCCCCCGCCTGCGGCGACCCCCTTAAAAAGGGGGTTTTTGATCCCCCCGCCTGCGGCGACCCCCTTAAAAAGGGGGTAGCAAGAATAAAGCCCCCCTTTTTAAGGGGGGTTGGGGGGATCTCCGAGAAATACGGCGTCAAATCGCGTTCCAACTCAGCGCGAGTCTTAAGTGGGCGAGTCCCTTTTTCATCCGTTAGCAAATAGAGTAATATGTCTGCTGCTTGCTGATTTTCTTCACCACAATCATTAACAACTTCATCCAAATAACGCTTAACCAATTCGTCCTTAGTGCCGCGTTGCCGATATTCTGCCAGAGTTGTAATATTCTCCGTTTGCAACTGCGCCCCCACAACTTGCAACTCAATGGGACGAACTTCACCCAATTCTCCAGCTAAATCCAGCACCAGTTGTTCAACTAAAACATCTTCTAAGTGAAAACTAGTATTTTCAGTTAAACGCTGAATAATTGACTTGGCATCAGCAGGTGAGAAGTTCCCCAACTTGTAAAGCACATTATTACTGAGAATGTCATTGCCAATAATCTTCAGACTGGACAAATCATTGCACTCCAGCAAGTAATGGATGTAATCTACCCGCAGCGATAAGATAACTTTCACGGATAGAATATTCAAACACTCTCCGAGAAACTCAAAGAATTGCTTTCTTTGTGCAGGTTCGGTGTAAACAAAGAAAAATTCCTCAAATTGATCAAAAATTAATACCGTTCGCAGGTTACGCTGTTCGTTTTCTTTAAGTCTGGATATTAAATATTGCGGAGTTCCGAGTTCTGAGGGTGAAAGTTGACCTTCTGAAGCTGAACGTTGACCTTCTGAAGCTGAACGTTGACCTTCTGAGGGTGAAAGTTGACCTTCTGAGGGTGAAAGTTGACCTTCTGAAGCTGAACGTTGACCTTCTGAGGGTGAAAGTTGACCTTCTGA
>NZ_JAVRBM010000201.1:0-1556 GCF_034531255.1 Nostoc sp. ChiQUE01b
TTCAATATCCCTTATTTCTATTTTTCCTCTGCCTAGAGTGACAAAAGAGGGTTAACATACTCGCAGGCTGGGAACCCCAGTCTCCAGATGAAGAGCAGCATATCCAATCGGCACAGAACATCTCACGCTCCCTTGCACCATACGCTTTCAAAGGGGGATATATCAATCTCTTGGATCGGGAAGAACAGGAGCGTGTTCCGCTCGCTTTCGGGACGAACTATGAGCGCTTGCTCGACCTCAAACGGAAATACGATCCGGATGATGTATTTCATTCGACGATTGGACATCTTGCATTACAGCACAACAATTCACTGCTCTGACAATGGAACAGTTCAAGTGATTCACCAGAATGACACCCAAGCAAATTCGCGCTTCAGCCTAAGAATCTGACAAATCGTTGTAAGAATCACCAAAGCGGTTAAGCATTACGGCTCACTACACTTCAGATATATCAAACAGAATTGGCAAGGATCAATCCTTACCAACCGTTGAACCATTAGGAGAAATGACAATGACTACTTCTCAAGAACTAGTGCTTAAGCCAGGTCAAGGAACTTCCCTTTCAGTTGTGGGAGATATTTTCACCTTCAAGGCAGTGAGCGAAGACACCAACGGGCAATACACGCTCGTCGAATTGCGAGTTGATCCTGAAATTGGCCCGCCGCCGCATATTCATCATCGAGAAGATGAAGCGTTCTATATCCAAGAAGGCGAACTGGAGTTTCAACTGGGCGATCAAACCGTGATTGCTACCCCTGGAACCTTTCTCTATTCGCCGAAGGGACATCTACATACCTTTAAGAATATCACCAACCAACGCGCCAGAATGTTGGTCTGGTACATGCCTGCGGGAATTGAAAAATTCTTTGTCGAAGTCGGTGTTCCAGTAGACGAGCCAGACGCTCCATCACGTCCAGCCACGCCTGAAGCGATCGAGCGAATTTTGGCAGCAGCACCCAAGTACGGCATTGAATTCATCGCGTGAATTAGAACATTGTTCACAAAGCCTGACAAATAAACCTTTAAGGAGAAGTCATGAAATCCAGCCAAAGCGTCGTCATAGAGCGACTGCAACAAGCACAGAACGCACATGACCTGGAAGCATTTTTAGCCTGTTTTGCACCTCACATTCAGAGCGATCATCCAGTCCATCCTGAGAGGGCTTTCCAGGGAGTTGAGCATGTCCGTCAGAATTGGTCTGCCATATTCCACGACATCCCAGACTTTCACTCAGAGTTACTTCGATCGGCAGTGGAGGGAGACACGACCTGGGCTGAGTGGTACTGGTCTGGCACCCGTCGCAATGGCACGCCGTTTGGGGTGCGTGGAGTAAGCATTCTTGGCATACCAGCGGATCAGATCGAGTGGGCACGCTTCTACATGGAACCTGTGTCAGCGAGTAGCTGTAGCGACCTGCAATGCTAATCGCTAAAACCTGCAATCATGACATTTTCAAACCAGGATTATTTGCAACTATAATTGTGCTTCAGCCAGGATTAAATAGACATCTCCGATAACTATCAAAGCCTTTATTTGACTAGCTTTTAGGGTGTAAA
>NZ_JAVRBM010000202.1:0-1470 GCF_034531255.1 Nostoc sp. ChiQUE01b
AACATTTTCAGATTTGTTTTAATTTTTATTAGTAAATAAGATGCGGCCGCCCTGGGGCTTGCCCTAAGCGGACAAACACCTCGTTGGCAGCTTCATTAGCATCGGAATTGAGGTTGATGCGTAGGGTTTGACCGGCTTGGAGGTTGATTTCAAATAACCTCTCCTGTCCGGTGCTGAGGGTTGTTTGTTTGGCTACGCCTAATTGTAACTGCTCAACGGTAACCTGAAGCGGGTCAGCAGAAGTTGTGCGGTTGTTTGCTTCTTTGTCAGCTTCGTAAACTTGATTGAAGATATCAGAACGGACAATGATACGATATTGACCTGGAGTTGCTGGTGGCAGGTTTGCTGTGAGGGTTGAGGTGTAGTCGGCGTTCTTTGCTAAATTGCCATTATGAGATACTCGTCCAATTAGGCGGTCATTGATATCCCAAATTGCATCTGTTGATAAGTAAACTGCATCACTCCACTCACCGCTAGCTGGGTTGTCGCCGTAGTTAGTGACTTTCCAACTAATTTTTACCTCTTCGCCTGATTTGGCAGAACTGGGCAGGGTTATTTCGTCTACTTGTAAATCTGCTGGGGGTGGCAGTTCTAGTACCAGGGGTAGGGTACTGGGCTTGGCGTTGTTACCCTCGTCATTGCCTTCAAATACCACACCGCGCACATTTTTTTGCGGTGCATCGGTGATGACAAAGACGTAATAGGAACCAACGAGGTCAGTTGGTAGTTGGAGAGTTTTGTCAACTGTGTGCTTGCTACCAGCACTTAAACCGCCAGTATGTTCTACGTATCCCAGATAGCGATCGCTTTTTTCATCTAAAAATTCATCTCTAGATAGGTAGATTAAATCGTTCCAGCGATTTTGTCTAGCAGGTGTATCACCAGTACCTTTGTTTTCTACGGTGTACCTGACATTCAAACTTTGTCCGGTGGTAGCGCGTTCGGGGATAATAACTGAAGTGACTTGCAAATCTGCTGGTGGTTGCAAGGTAACTTTTATTGGTGCGGCAGTAATATTGTTACCTTCATCCTGGAATTCAGGTACGCGGGCTAATGTTTGGCTAACGCTTTCATAAGTTAGTCTACTGTAACCCTTACTAATGTTTGAGTCAGTGAATACTAATAGATAAAAGTCACCATCAATGCCATCTGGAAGGGTAAATTCACTACTTCCCCTGTAAAATTCACCTTGCTTTAAGCTGCCGCGACGAGCAAATTCTCCGAGTAATGTATCATTAAAGTCTAAGGACTCGTCGCGGGAGAGGTAAACTCTATCCAACCAGAAAGTTTCTCTGGTATCGCGAGTACCTGTATTAGTAACTTTCCAGTTAACTGAAATTGTTTGACCGGAAGTGGGTGATGTTTGGGGGACTACGAGGTTAGTAACTTCTAAATCTGCTTCTTTATAGGTAACGGATACCGTTGGCGAATTCCCCAAACAGCTAAACTGAACCGATTAGTTCAGCAATG
>NZ_JAVRBM010000203.1:0-1429 GCF_034531255.1 Nostoc sp. ChiQUE01b
CAAGCTTTTCAGGCATTACGTGGCGGCTGGTGACAGCTTCGCTACTTTTACCCCTTTGTCTATCTGTTTAACTTTGAGCGATCGCACTTTACTAACTTATGGCGAATCTCAGGGAAACAGAAACAATTCTGGCTACAAATTAGCTCGTAACCTACTGGGTACATCTAATTTACTCACTAGAAACCGAATCGCTTGTCATCCCGAACCACGCCAACTATTTGACCGATATTGCGATCGCTGTACACCTCCACTTGAACCAACTGAGGCAGATACAATTTGGCACAGTGCGAATAAAACAACAGCTTTTGCCAGTCGGGACTTTGGCTCAATTGTCATGAGCATTCGTAAGTGGAAGTTACACCGCAAATCAAAAAAGCAATGCGTAAGAAAACCAAAAAGATTAATTAACGAGAGATTGACAAAATCGATGTAATACCCTTCCAATTTCTACCCATAATTTACCGTGTACACATATCTTTGTACAGGATTAAAACGGTGTGGGACAACTCCAAAATACTTGTGTGTACACGGTAGCCCTATTCCGGGAGACTATATGACTATTAAAGATGAGTATTGAAAGTACTATAGGAATCATATTTGATTTCTGAAAATATTTCAGTAGGATGTGTTATGCCGTAGGCTAACGCACCATCCGAATATTCTGGTGCGTTACGGAAGCCGTAACACACCCTACATATACTTAGATTTTTTCATAAATCAAATACTAGTCCTATAGATGAACTTAATATTCCCAAGGATTTGAGAATTATTCCTCCAGCAGATCATAGTTGGGCAACATCACGTCAGGATTCAGGTGTTGGTGCTTTGGCATATAACCTGTTTACAGAGGAAGTATGTCAGCAGCTTCAGGATTTTCAGTTTGATGAAATTAAAGTGTTGGGTATCAAATACAATCACTTCGCCAATGAAAACTTTGCTAGTAAGCAATGGAAAAAGCGCAGCGTTACTCTGGAAGTAGGAGTTTTTGAGTTGCCCGAATCTCATCCAGAGTTTTATCGTTACAACGGTACACCGATATTACAGATCGATGGCAAGAAATTAGGCACTTTTGCTCCCGACAGTCCGAAACTGCCGATTGGTGCGACATTTGCAGCTACTTTGCAACCAGATGGCTCTAGTATTATCCTCAAGGTTAATCCTGAGTCAATCAATCTGCCAGAAGTTCCATTACCGGAATCAGAACCAAAGTTAGATACTGCTGGGCAATTCCGAGCCATTCACCGTGAACTCTGGCGTAAAGAAATGTTTGATAATTTAGTAGGAGCGATCGCTACTACCTACGAACAGCGACAAGCCAATCAATCTGCAAGTAATGAAATTGAGCAGTTTAAGATAGGTAGCCATTGGACTGCTGTAAGGATTCAGGTCTAATATTGGGGAAGCAAAGAAGGGCAAGATTGAGAATTAA
>NZ_JAVRBM010000204.1:0-1289 GCF_034531255.1 Nostoc sp. ChiQUE01b
TTACAAAGCCAGTTTGGGCTTTATTTGGGCTTAATTTTTGTTTAAGTCCCGTTAGTTGCATGGTATCAACTATGTTAGCGTGCTTTATCCGCTAACTACTCTCCCTACTCTCCCACACCTTTTTTCGTTCACCCAATTCCAGAGAAACCAGCCACTAGCATGATTTCTTTACTACTGTTACTGATGCGCTCAAAGGCTTGTAGTAGCGTAGCAACTTCGGTTTCACGTCCGTAAAGTTTTTCAGGAATCAGAAAGCGATCGCACACATCCCGACTTGCAATAGCGAATTCTGCAATTGTGCCTGTTGTCTTTAGCTGTTCTAAGCAATTTTGTAAATCAAATTTTAAGCCTAATGCACTTTGATAGCGGTCTTCAGCGTTCTTCGCTATCAGTTTCATCACAATATCAGAAATGACTTGCGGAACTTCTTCGCTGTGTCCGATTCTTTGCGGCATTTTAGCAATATGACAGTGAATTAACTCCATTGGGTCATTTGATGGGAAGGGAAGTTGACCTGTAAGTAATTCAAAAAAAGTTACTCCTAAGGAATAGAAATCACTGCGATAATCAATACCCCGATTCATGCGTCCAGTTTGTTCGGGAGAAATATAAGCCAGAGTACCTTCTAAAAGCTGCGGATTTTTAATCTCTTGAGTTTCTCTTGGCAGCAGAGAAGCAATGCTAAAGTCAATTAGTTTGACTTTTTTTGTTTCGGGATGAATGACAATATTAGCTGGCTTAATATCTTTGTGGATTACCCGATGCTGATACAGTCCGTTGAGGATGTCTGCAAGTTGAATTGCGATCGCTAAAAATTCGTCCAGTTCTAATGTATGTTTTTTCGTATATTCTCGCAGAGAAATGCCACCAAAGTCTTCCATCACTAGGGCATAGCTATTATGATGTCTTTCTAGACTGTAAGGTTTAACTACTCCAGGTAAGTCAAGATTTTTCGCGATCGTATATTGATTGCGGAAATGCAGCAGTTCACTAAAAGTTGGGTAATCTTGGTTGAGGTCTTTGATAATGGCACTTTGTTGCTCTACATTATGGATACCCCGGTAAACTATAGTTCTAGAACTGTAATACAGTTTTTCAACCAGTTGATACCCATTAATTACGAGTGCCAAATCCATCCCTATATTCATACTGCCTTCATCTTGAGAATTATTAGTAGCGTCTCTAGAGCATCGATTCAGTAATCAAAAATCTAACCCCCCAGCCCCTCTCCTTGTAGGCTACGGTGTACACACAAGTCCAAGTAAAGTAATAACAGAAGGAGTTGTGGG
>NZ_JAVRBM010000205.1:0-1263 GCF_034531255.1 Nostoc sp. ChiQUE01b
ACTCCTACTCAAGTATCCCCTTTGTCAATACTCTGCCACCTGAATCCTTACGATTACTGCTCGATAATTAGTTAAAGCTTCTTGTACTTCGTTATCGTTTTTGGCTGAATAATGAAGGTTATTAGCTTTCTCCAATAAATATCTTGCTGCTGGTAAAAGTTCAGGTTTTGGGAAACCATCTGCTGCTAGTGCTAGAACCTGATTTAATTGAGCCTCCCTATTTTTTTGCCAAGCAATTCCTCCTGTTACTAAAGCTGTAATTGCGAAAAAAGCTGTAGTAATAACAAATCTAGTTTTAGCTTTTTGTTGTCGTAGTTCTTGCTCAAGGCGCTTTTCCTCTTGTCTCTTGATGCGATCGCGTAATGCTAAACTACTTTGAATAAATTCCCACTCAGGTTTGCTGATTTCATCGGGATGGTGCTGCAACCACTCCTCAGCTTCTACAAGTAGTGTTCCTCGCAACAACGTCCCTTCATCATCATTCCTAGTTTGCCACTGCCGCATTGCTACCCGCAACCTTTCCTGCCAAGTGCGGAAGATGCGATCGCTCTCTATCCACTCACGTAACAGTTTCCACTCTTTAATCAGTGCTTCATGTACCAACTCAACCGTTTCTTCACCAGTTGCGTTCTGACTTGTGACGACTAATCGAGCATCAGCAAGTTGTTTCACACTAGACCATTTTTCCTCACCCAGTTCAGCTTTCGTTGCCAATTTTCGCGTGTCCTTCGTTTTCTCACCAGGGTAGACCAGTTGAATGAAAATTCGTTGAACCTGTTCTTGCTTAGTAAAACTTAGTTTTCTATACTTTTTATCTGCATAATTGGCTAGCGCACCTTGCACTTCACCAATTGCTTCATAACCTGCGTGAGTTAATTGTTTACCTGTTCGCCTTTTCCACAACTCAGTTAAAGCAAATTCCAGCAGAGGTAAATTTCCTGGCTGATCTTCCACAGCATCCAAAATCCGTTTTACCAGCCCCGCTTCAAAAGACACTCCCAATTTTTCGGCAGGTTTTGCAATCACCTGTGAGAGTTCTTCACGATTCATTGCTCCCAGTTTGATATCAGCATTTTGCAATACATCTGCAAATGGGCGGTATGAGAGAGCATTTCCTAAGAAATCCGCCCGTATAGTTGCTATTAGTACAATTGGAGATTGGGGCTGGGAAGGGAGAATTTGAAAGCTGATTAATAGGCAATCTAGAAACGGGTGAACGAAAAAAGGTGTGGGGAAGAGCTTAGTTAGCGGATGACATCCGCT
>NZ_JAVRBM010000206.1:0-1251 GCF_034531255.1 Nostoc sp. ChiQUE01b
ACCAGGACTTACGCAACTGTCACAAGCAATGGCGCGGTGTAGCCGTGCCGCGCGTCAAACAACTAGGCAATAAACATGGGAACATCCGGGCGTTTTAGTTGCTGAACTAAATAATTTGATAACAATCCATGCTTAATTTGATAAATTGTTTGACCAGTTTTATAAGCTAAATCTTTGAGCCTAAGCCAGACTAAAATAGCGCAAGCAATATGATTTCTTTGAATACGACCCTTACGACATTGACATGATTCAATGCCAGTTAATTGTTTTAATTCTCGGTGAAACTCTTCAACTTGCAATCGTTCCTTACACACTTTTTGTACAACGTTCGTAGAACCTTGAGATAAATCGTTTGTAGCGATAAAATCCGTTCTGTCGGTGGAGACAGTTACCCGGAACAGTTTCACTTTTTTCGCACCTGGAAACTTTTTTATTTTAACTAATTTTCCTGATTCTAACTCTTTTTCATTCCAAGATAATAATTCAATTCTTTTATAATCTTTTTGCCCTGACGTATCATCAACGAGTCGATTACGTTTCAGAGGGCAATAATAATATTTCCCTAACCCATCAATATATAACATCAAGTTATTTGTCGCATACCAGGTGTCCATCAAGACGGCTTTAAATGGTAAATTCTTATGGTACACAAGGTTTTGCAGCATCTCTGTTACATGTTCTATCTTTGTTTTGCCATCTCTATCTGGGTCATAAATTCGATAGTCAACTACCCAAAACTTTCCGATTTCATGATTGACATATACACAATTTACTAGCCCAATCCCTTGAATTACACCATGCTCGTTGCCACTATATTGACGTTTACTTGGCTCTATTTCAATAGCGTATCGTTTATCAATTACTGTGTCATCAAAAACCAAATAAGCATTATCATTTATTTCTATTAAATCTTTGACATTATCCCAAAGAATCCGAGGTGTTAATTTTTCGTTATTTAAATAACGGTTGATTTTATCATGACTGATCTGCTCTAAATGCTCCGCCAAATTTGTGAGCGTATAATTAATCTGACTACTTAACAAGTACTGGCAATAATTAAGTTTAGTAAATCTCATAAACCTACAGGATTTATTTTATGCATCCTCAGCTAATTTTCTCATGATTTGATGAATACTTAACACAGCCGATTACTGTTACTAATTTCAGCAATGTCCTCTGAGTACGTCACCCCTTTATAGTACATATCTACTATAATAATGCGATCGCGCTGTGCCAGTTGCGTAAGTCCTG
>NZ_JAVRBM010000207.1:0-1130 GCF_034531255.1 Nostoc sp. ChiQUE01b
GCTCATATTTCTTCTTTAACTATCTTTATCATTTTTTTAGTGAAATGGTATCACAAACAGCAATGACAAAGAAATAGATAAAAGTACGATTTTAATCAGTACTTCCGTCTCTTTATTTTTAATCAATCATCGTTATATTTTGGAGGATTAAGTATTTGCAATGCAACAGGCGATCGCACATCTTAAGGGCGGGTACGCCATCGCTTGACTGCCATTAACTTAGCAGATGACTAAACCTTGTATTGAACTAAATTTGATGACGTTAACAGAAACATTTCTTCACATCCATTTTAGGCTCTAGCCCATGAACATCTTTCATCGCACAAGGAGATTCTTTAGAGTTCGTAAGCCAATTGGATTTTCGATTTGGGACGATGAGTTAGCTTTAGAGCTACCCTTGTAAGAGAACAGAATCTCTCAACTACTCTTTGACTCATGATCAGGCTCCTTCAAGTCGAAAAATTTCCGATTCTGATGTTGCCGGAAATCGAGGCGTATTTAGAAAGTGGACTATTTCGTGGGATCGGCAAGAAAACTGCTCAAACTTTGGTTAACTGCTTTGGAAGTGAGACTTTATCGATATTAGATAACAACCCCGAAAAACTTTACACTGTTCCCGGACTAACTCAATATCGGATTGATGGTATTACCAAAGCTTGGTCAGAGAGTAAAAAGAATCCGAACTTGGGAGTAATTACCCAACTTTTGGCTGTGGGAACTTCATTGAAGTTAGCTTTGAAAATTTGTGACTATTACGGACACAAAACTGCAAATGTACTTCAGAACAACCCTTACAGATTAATTGATGATATTGATGGCATCGGTTTTAAGACTGCTGATGAGCTAGCAATATCTCTTGGTATCCCACTATACAGCGATACTCGTTATATCTCAGCTTTAATCCATGTTTTAAAATCCGGCTTGCGTGAAGGAAATTGTTTTTTACCGTTTGAGCAATTAGTAAGTATTGCCACTAACCTGCTTTCTTCACCACAGCATACGCCCGATGTTCAATTTTTAAATACAATCATTCAACAGTTACTCGAAAAGGGGACTTTAGTTTCGGGTGATGTTGGTAATAGACCTATCCGAAATATAAATACGGCATAAAAAAGTGGTAGAAGAATAAA
>NZ_JAVRBM010000021.1:0-118216 GCF_034531255.1 Nostoc sp. ChiQUE01b
CCCTTGTCGCCCTTGTCTACCTGCCCGTGCTTTGTGCCAGTTGCGTAAGTCCTGCTAAATATAGAAATTAACGTATAAATTATAAAGATTTTCTGTAGGTAGAAGGTGTTATCCCCATATGTTTACGGAAGAAGGTCGTAAATTGTCCCTGATATTCAAACCCTAGACGCATACCGATAGATGAGAGCGATAATTCCGGCATTGCTAATAACTGCTTGGCAATTTCCAGGCGACGTTGCATGACATACTGCCAAGGTGCGACTCCTATAGATTGTTTGAACAAGCGTGAAAAATGACTCATGCTCATGCCGACAGAGGAAGCGATCGCATCAATAGACAAATCCTCTGCCAAATGGTCGTTAATATATTCCAGCGTCCGTCGCAACTGAGAATTAGACAGACCGTCTTGGTATTTGCGAATAGTTAATTTTTGTGTAGAGTATTTTTGCAACAGGTGAAGTGCCAGCATATTTGCCGCAGCTTCAATGTAAAGACGGTTACTCATTTCACTAGACTCAATTTCAGCCTTCAACATCAACCCAATGCTGTGAATTAATGGATCATGGAACTGAGACTGAGGTATAATCTCCACCGAATCTGTATTAACTAATTCACCAGCAGTGCGGTTAATAAATTCCGGTTCAAAGCAAAGAACGATATATTCCGCATCTCCGTGCATCCATACTTGGTGAGGCATATAAGCAGGAACCAGGAAACCGCCGTGACTTTCTATCCACGAGCTATGAAAACAATCATCCAACTTCCGCTCTATTTTGAATGGATGGTATGCATTCATAATGCAAAGGACGTGTTGTTTAAGATAATGCTCAGGAGTTTCATGAGTCGGCTGATATAAATATTCAACATAAATATCGTTCCATCCTTTCTGATGACTAGAGACAAGAGACGGACGTGGGAGAATTAGCGAAAGTGAGTTTTCTGTAGCAAAATCAACTCTAATTAAGCGTGTCTTACTGCTCATTGCTTTCCTCCAAATGCACTGAAGCTTTTTTAACGGTAAATTATCAGCCCTTGAGGTTAATTGTTGTCAGTTAACAGATTGTTTATTGCTTTAAAAAATTAATGTCATCAAAATATAAAATCATACAATGTAAGGTTTTCAGTTGTTGATGCGATCGCTAATCCATGCCCCATGCCTTGTGAGGGATGGTCAAAAAATTAGAACTCCTTGAGCCGACTTGATTAAAGCTGTTATCTCTAGACCAAAGACTCATTGCTATTATCAAAGTGACCACTAATTGTGCTGGTAGCGGTAAGCGAAGCCATGCCCCAGGCTTATCGCCTGCGTTCCTCTTCGGTTTTGGTATTAGCGATTGCCTCTTCGATGGCAAATTTGTATATCTGGAGATACCAATGAGAAATCCTTGAGATGCACCATACTTAACTTCCATTCTTGGTAACAATGCCTAATTTACATGATTTTCAGCCTTAACTGAACCGTATTGGTGTATTAAGGCGATCGCAATAAACTTTCACTGGGAGAAGAACACCAAATTGTGGGTTAAAAGTAACCAAATGCTAGAGAAACTTCGGGTATTGTGTAGATGCAGATGAATGCCTTCAGCAGTACACAAAGACAAAAAAGTGCAAATCACTAAGCGCAATGTTGACTTAAGAGTAGATGGCAGCTTAATGCGTGTTTATGTAGCGGCTCCCAAAGCAGCAGGAAAATATCCTGGTATTGTCTTCTACAGTGATATTTATCAGTTAGGCGATGCAATGATTCGTCTAGCTAACTACTTAGCAGGATACGGCTATGTAGTAGCAGCTCCAGAAATTTTTCACCGAATTGAGCCAGTTGGTTTAGTAATTGAGCCAGACGATCTAGGAAGGATGCGCGGTAATGACGATGCGCATCGAACCTCAGTAGCTGATTATGATGCCGATTGCCTTGCTGTGATTGAATTTCTGAAAACAGAGAGTGCGGTTTATCCAAATCAAATAGGCACTCTCGGCTTTTGTATTGGTGGACATTTAGCTTTTCGCGCAGCATTTCAAAGCGAAATTCAAGCTTGTGTCTGCTGTTACCCTACTGGTATTCCCAGTGGTAAACTGGGTAAAGAGGTAGCCGATACAATCCAGAGGGTAAGTGAAATCAAAGGCGAAATGCTAATGGTATTTGGTACTCTTGACCCTCATATACCAGAGAGCGATCGCCAAACCATAATAAAAGCAATTGATAATGCTAACATACCTCACCAAGTTTTCTTGTATGAAGCAGAGCATACATTCATGCGCGACGACGGTTATCGTTATGATTCTAGTGCTACCACCGCAGCTTGGTCTGAAATAATAACTTTCTTGGGGCGCATATTTGCAGAGTGAAAACTTATATTATTGCTTTCTTCGCGTCAAATTTGAGTTGTCTGCAACGCTAACAAACCAGCACCATAAGCAGGTTCATATCTCGGAAATATCACCTTTACTTTAGGAAACTTCTTAACAAGAGACGCTGCAAACCTTTCATGGATATTGCATCTACCTCGCCATACACTTCCTGTTGTGACGACTTCTAAAGCTGAGTCAGCACTAAAAATAGCATCAATTACTGTAGATGTAGCTTTTACTAATTCTTTGACAGCATCATCAATGATGATATTCGCTACTATATCACCTGACGCTGCTGCAAAATCTACAATTGGTGCTAAAGCTGCTATCTGTTTAACTCCCCATTCTCGCCGATATACTACTTCTATTAAATCTTCTATACTTTCCAAATCAAGATGCTGTTTGAAATCCTCTAGCAAACTCGTTGACATTTCCCGTCCATCATAAGATTTTAATGCTGCATTCATGCCTGCGATCGCAATTTTATAGGCACTACCTTCATCTCCTAAAATATACCCCCAGCCGCCGACTCGCTTGGTATTTCCCTGATGGTTTCGTCCAAAAATTATCGAACCAGTACCTGCTGCAACTACGATTCCTACAGACTGACCAATTCCACCAACTAAAGCAATTAAAGCATCGTTACAAATTACAATATTTGCTGGCTGTAATGCCCAAGTAATAGGCAGAGATTTGTTATTTTGTAACTCTTTAACTAAACCTTTTACTACTTCGATATCTGCTGCGCGACCTATACCCGCTAAACCTAGACATATCGCGTCAATATTCACAGTATTTGTAATTATTGCTGCCTCAATTGCATTGTGAATTGCAGATTGAATAGATTGTAGAGTGACTTCAATACCTATACTCTGATAATTAGATGGGCCTGCTTCACCACGACCTAGTACTTGACAAAAATCATTCATTAGTATGCAAACAGTTTTGCTACCGCCGCCATCTATTCCTAAAACATAACTCATGATTCGGTAATAATGTTAATTATTCTGACGCTTTGGTTCTTCTTTTAAAGGTATAAAAAATAGAGCAATCATCCCAGGAATGGTCAGCAAACAAACCAAAATAAAAAATAATGGATAGTCACAAGCTTTTTGCAGATAACCACTAATTAAACCTGGTAACATCATGCCTAAAGCCATAAACCCTGTGGATATGGCAAAATGAGAAGTTTTATATTCACCTTGGCAAATATACATTAAATAAACACTAAAAGCTGTAAATCCAAAACCATAGCCAAATTGTTCTAAGGAAACCAAGGGATACACTAATGTTAGCGAAGGTTTAGTGTAAGCCATATATACATAAAATATATCAGGCAAGTTCAAAGCTAAAGCCATAGGGAATAGACATTTTTTTAATCCATATCTAGAAATTAGCAAACCTCCTAAAATTCCTCCACAAATTAGGGAAATTACCCCAAATGTTCCGTAGACTAATCCAACATCTGATGTTGATAGCCCTAAGCCTCCTACTTCTGGTTTGTCCAATAAAAATAAAGAGGCTATCTTGACAAGCATTGCTTCACCAAGTCTGTAGAGTAAGATAAACGCTAAAATAGCTATAATCTTCTCTTGAGCAAAATATGAGCTAATAATTGACCAAAAGGGTATATTTTCCCTAGCTTGTATTTGTCGTTGGTTATCTGATTCAGGTAAGGGTAAAATTAGGCGATGCGAAATCAACAAAATTGCTAAAATTAGAGCTGAGAAGCCAATAGTTATAGTCCAGCTTAAAGGAATATTATTGAGAGATAATTCAAGCTGACCTGCTAAGACTACTAATATTCCAGAGCCAAAAATGACAGCCATTCTATAAAACAGTGAGCGAATACCAACAAAGAAAGCTTGTTGTTCTGGAGATAAAGCCAAGAGATAAAAGCCATCTGTGGCAATATCATAAGTTGCAGAAATAAATGCTCCTATTGTTAATATTGTTAGGGAGATGAAAAAGAAATTTGGCACTTGTAAACAGAAGGCTATCAAACCCAAGCAGCAGAACATGGCAAATTGGGTATAAAGTATCCATTTGCGTTTGGTAGAGTAAGTATCGACAATTGGGGCCCAAAACATTTTGATGACCCAAGGTAGATAGAGAAAACTTGTCCACAGGGCAATTTGAGTGTTATCTATTCCCAGTTTTTTGTAAAAGATTACGGAAACTGTGTTGATGATGATGTAAGGGATGCCGGAGGTGAAATATAGGGTGGGGATGAATGTCCAAGGGGAAGTTGTTTGATTTTTCATCGGTTTGGGTTAACGAACCGCAGAGAACGCAGAGAGATTAAGAGAGGATAATACGTTTGATGCCGTCTTTGAGGAGGGGGACGTTAAAGTTAATGGAAGGGCTAGTTTAATTGTTCAAACCATTCGAGAGTTGCAGCTTCCACAACAGATTCAGTAAAATCGCTCATTTTTATATTATTGGCTTTCTGTTCTGGCTAATGATTATTATGACTGATTAAAAGTGTCTTTTGATACACAATTTATACACAAAATGCTAGATTTATCAGTTTCACTAAAAGGTAAATTTTAGGGTCGTATATTTATTCACGACTTCTCCAGTACAATGAGAAGGGGAATTAATGATATTTAAATATTCTCAATTTGAAATTCTTGTGGATTTTTCAAAATAAAAATATTATTTTCTTTAACTAAATCACCCGTACATCTTACAGGTAAGCGTTCTTGATAAGATTTTATTGCTAAAATATAATCATGGTCGAGCAGTTCAGTTTTGATTTGGCGTAATTTCTCAAAAACTGGACAAACAATGGTAACTTTGCCACTTAATTTATCTGCGTTGGGAGTAGCAATTTGCGTGACAAAGCCTTGAATTTTGAGATGAGGATAATTTTGAATAAATTCACTTAAAATTTCGAGGTGAGAAAGATTTTCACAATCTGCTATTGTTTCAATCAGTTCTCTAACTCGCGGAAGATAATCTCTTAAATTTTTTGTGCTTGGTAGCAGAATTTCAAATTCTCCTTTTTCTGCTTGCTTGTGCCAGATTGTGGCATTATCAAGAAAAGGTCGGTCTTCGTGCCAACCGTGAGATTGCAAATACTCTTTGAGTTGTTGTGGTTCTATATTTTTGATAATTTCCGCATCTTGCATAGTAACTTTCATGGTTGTACTCCTTGACCAATACCTTGCATCATTGACTGGAGAGCAGCGACTGTAAATTGATTATTTCTTGGTATGGTGACAGTTACAATCGATGTATTTTGTGTTTCTGGCATGAGCCGCAGCGATAACCAATAGCCGCAATACCTCATACAAAGTTCTTGTTCTGATTGTTGCACCCACTCGTCTAAGTTGTCGGCAAGTAAAACTACAATTAAGATTCTAGGAACGGCAAAGTCAACCATTCGTAAATCATTATAGTTTTTCAGTTTGAGAGGGTAGCGGATAGCCTTATCGTTGAGAACATCCCTTGATGTTGATTTTAGCTGCAATTCCAAGCGAGGCGCACGGATGCGTCCCATAAGACCTGTAGCTGCTATTCCCCAATCTACGCTATCGTCGTCTACGGCTGGTTTATAGAGAGAATAACCTGCAACACTGGTGATGCATTGAAGATATGCGTTGCTAAATTGTTCTTTCTGTTGATTGATGTTCACTAATAATTAGGTTTATTTTTGATGCAATTTTGAGTTTACATTGCCTATGCTGCTATTTTCTCGGCTTCTTTAATGCGGATTTCGCCTGATATATAGTTTGGGGAGTAAGGTGTCGCAGATAGATACGAGGGTACGGGATTGTTCAAGATTATAAATCCACTATTCATGTAACAAAGCTGCATCTGATGCTGTAGTCTGTGTTTAGAAGTAGAGCAATCAACGTAGACGAAACTTTGCCTTGGTCAAAGGCGATCGCTTGACTTTAAAATAACAGCAACCGCAAGGGATAAACTCGGACAACTGAGATGACATCAGATGAAACGCTCAAACGAAAGGTATTAAACAAGGTAACTCGGCGGCTCATTCCCTTGTTATTTGTACTTTATATCATTGCTTATTTGGATCGGGTTAATGTCGGGTTTGCCGCCTTGCAAATGAATCACGATTTGGGCTTTAGTTCCACAATCTATGGTTTAGGATCAGGGATTTTTTTCCTGGGCTACTTTTTGTTTGAAATTCCCAGTAACCTTATCCTAGAAAAAATTGGTGCTAGGGTTTGGATTGCCCGGATTGTCATAACTTGGGGCGTAATTGCCGCAAGTATGATGTTTGTCAAAAGCCCTTTAAGCTTTTACTTATTGCGTTTTTTATTAGGAATTGCCGAAGCTGGCTTTTTTCCTGGGATTATTCTTTACCTCACCTATTGGTTCCCAACAATTCAACGCGCTAAAACCATAGCTTTATTTATGACAGCAACTGCGATAGCTGGAGTTGTGGGAGCGCCCCTTTCTGGTCTGCTGCTGACTCTACATGGAATTATGGGATTAGCGGGTTGGCAGTGGTTATTTTTAGTAGAGGGTTTACCCGCCATCATTATGGGTTTTGTGGTGCTGAGTTATCTATGCGACCGTCCAGAGCAAGCTCAATGGTTGGAAGTAGAGGAGCGTTTCTGGCTCCAGGAGAGATTACGGCTAGAAGACGAACACAAAACTAGCCACAAGAGTTACACCTTACTCCAAGCTCTTGTCAATCCTAAAGTTTGGTTACTGAGCCTGATTTATTTCACGTTAGTAATTGGTCTTTATGGTATTAGTTTCTGGCTGCCACAAATTATTAAAGGTTTTTCTGGATTAAGTGACCTGTGGGTGGGATTTCTTTCGGTTATTCCCTATCTGGTAGGTGCGATTGGAATGGTTTTTGTTGGTAGCCACTCAGACCAGACTGGAGAACGCCGCGCTCATGTGGCTATCCCAGCTTTTATTGGCGCATTTGGTCTAGTTTTGAGTGCTTACTTTCATCAGCCTGTGACTGCGCTAGCATCCCTTTCGTTGGCAGCACTGGGAATTTGGGGAGCTTTAGGGCCATTTTGGACTTTACCTACTGCTTTTTTAAGTGGTACAGCGGCTGCTGGCTCCTTAGCGTTAATTAACTCGGTAGGCAATTTGGGAGGATTTGTTGCTCCCTACGTTATCGGCTTAGTTAAAGATGCCACTAATAGTTTTACCGGAGGGCTGCTTTTAATGGCAGCAGCACTGCTAGTTGGTGGAATTCTCACTCTGATAGTGCGTCATGACTCTTTTCTAGAGCGACTCGATAATATCTGAAGCTGATACAAAGGCTAGTACCTCTGTCAATACTGCTCGGTTAAGGAAAGGTCAGGAATAAAATGTAATCGCTAAAACCTTTCTCGGTAATTTAAATCCCCTGAGATTCCGTTGAAGTCTTTTTTGCTGATTCTCAATCAATCGTAGCGTAGGCGTAGCCCACCGCAGGCATCGCACGCACTTCGCCTGCCCTGTTAAGTAAATTCCTATCTAGCAAGCTTTTTGGGCTTTTCTATCCGTCGAACTCACGTTATATAGCAAAGTGCTGAGTGCTGAGTGCAAAGTGCTGAGTGCTGAGTGCTGAGTACTGAGTAGAAACTCAGTATTATCAAAGATTTCAGCAACCAACATAGTCCTAACCTATGCTTCGACTGTTATAATTAGCGCCTCCTTATACACCTCCTCCAAAAACCCTGGCCCCAATACCCGATGCACCTCAATCGCCGCCCCAATCACCTCGCCCGTAAGCCGATTTATTTCCTCTCCTACCTCTCTTCCCTTTGCGTTTTCTGCGCCTCTGCGGTTCGTTTCCATATAAACCCTCTCCAACCCTGTGGCAAAATTTATTAGAGTCCTTCCTTAGTTTTCCCCCATGACCGCAACCATTCCCAATCTCCCCAGTCTCTACGACCCCTTTTCCACCGAAGCCAAGTGGCAAAAATTCTGGGAAGACAACCAAGTTTACAAAGCTGACCCCAATAAAGGCGGCGAACCCTACTGCATCGTCATTCCCCCGCCGAATGTCACCGGTAGCTTACACATGGGTCACGCTTTTGAAAGTGCCTTAATTGATACCCTCGTGCGTTACCACCGGATGCAGGGACGTAATACCCTGTGGCTACCCGGAACTGACCACGCCAGCATCGCTGTGCATACTATGCTGGAAAAGCAACTCAAGACAGAGGGTAAGACTCGCTACGAGTTGGGGCGCGAGAATTTCCTAGAACGCGCTTGGCAATGGAAGGCGGAGTCTGAGGGAACGATTCTGAATCAGCTACGACGCTTGGGGGTCTCGGTGGACTGGTCACGGGAAAGGTTTACCCTGGATGAGGGTTTATCTAAAGCTGTTGTTGAGGCATTTACTCGCCTCTACGAGGAAGGCTTAATTTATCGTGGGGAATATTTAGTTAACTGGTGTCCCGCTTCTCAGTCGGCTGTATCTGACGTGGAAGTGGAAAACCAAGAGGTGAATGGAAATCTCTGGCACTTGGGCTATCCCCTCACCGATGGTTCCGGTTTTGTGGAGGTGGCGACAACTCGACCAGAAACGATGCTGGGCGATACGGCTGTAGCGGTTAATCCCAATGACGATCGCTACAAACATCTCATCGGCAAAACTGTAACTCTGCCCATTCTACAACGAGAAATTCCGATAATTGGCGATGAATTTGTTGACCCCACTTTCGGCACAGGTTGCGTGAAGGTAACTCCCGCCCATGACCTGAACGATTTTGACATGGGTAAGCGTCACAATCTGCCGTTAATCAACATTATGAATAAAGACGGCACTCTCAATGCCAATGCTGGGGAGTTTCAAGGACAAGACCGCTTTGTTGCTAGAAAAAATGTGGTTTCTCGCCTGGAAGCAGATGGCTTTTTGGTGAAGATAGAAGATTATAAGCATACCGTTCCTTACAGCGATCGCGGTAAAGTACCCATTGAACCCCTCCTCTCGACTCAGTGGTTCGTCAAAATTCGCCCCCTAGCTGACAACACTCTCGAATTCCTCGACCAGCAAAATTCCCCAGAGTTTGTCCCCCAACGCTGGACAAAAGTTTATCGTGATTGGCTAGTAAAACTCACTGATTGGTGTATCTCTCGCCAATTATGGTGGGGACACCGAATTCCTGCTTGGTACGCTGTTAGTGAAACGGATGAACAAATTACCGATAACACGCCGTTTGTAGTAGCGAAATCGGAAACTGAAGCTTGGAAAAAAGCTAAAGCGCAATTTGGCGAAAATGTCAAGCTAGAACAAGACCCAGATGTGCTAGATACTTGGTTTTCTTCTGGACTCTGGCCATTTTCAACTTTGGGCTGGCCGGAACAAACTCAGGATTTAGCGACTTACTACCCAACTACCACTTTGGTGACAGGCTTTGACATCATCTTTTTCTGGGTAGCCAGAATGACCATGATGGCTGGGCATTTTACTGGACAAATGCCTTTCCAAACAGTTTACATCCACGGCTTGGTGCTGGATGAAAAAGGTCAAAAGATGGGAAAGAGCAAAGGTAATGGTATTGACCCGTTGTTATTAATTGACAAATATGGTACTGATGCCCTGCGGTATACCCTAATTAGGGAAGTTGCGGGGGCTGGACAAAATATCCGGTTAGAATACGATCGCAAAAAGGATGAATCAGCATCAGTAGAGGCATCCCGCAATTTTGCAAATAAGTTGTGGAATGCTGCCCGGTTTGTGATGATGAATTTGGATGGATTGGGGACTGGGGAATTGGAACTGGGGAGCCAGTCGCCTGCGGAGGCGTCCTCAGTTGAGCGAACTGGCGTGACTGGGAAAGACTCTTCCCAATCCCCAATCCCTAATCCCTCGCTAGAACTTAGCGATCGCTGGATTATCTCGCGGTATCATCAAGTTATCAAACAAACCACCAATTACATCGATAATTACGGTTTAGGAGAAGCAGCAAAAGGACTCTACGAGTTTATTTGGGGTGATTTCTGCGATCAGTATATTGAACTAGTGAAATCCAGATTGCAAGCAGATGCCAATCCGGTATCGCGGCGGGTAGCACAGCAAACCCTCGGCTATATACTGGAAGGAATTATGAAACTGCTTCATCCCTTCATGCCTCATATTACCGAAGAAATTTGGCAAACTCTCACGCAACAATCAGCAGATTCCTCGCAAACTTTACCGTTACAAATATATCCCCAGGTAGATGCAAACTTGATTGATCCAGCTTTAGAAGAACAGTTTGAATTACTAATTGGTACTATCCGCACAATTCGGAATTTGCGGGCTGAGGCGGATATTAAACCAGGGGTAAAAGTGACAGCGAATTTGCAAACCCAAAGCGAGAAGGAGCGGGAAATTCTCACTGCTGGACAAGATTACATTAAAGATTTGGCGAAGGTTAAGACTTTAACCATTACTGAAAAGGAAAAAAGCCAAACTGTTGCTGTTAAAAAACCTCAGAGGGCTTTGAAGACAATTGGCTTAATTATCGTAGCCATTGTCTTTGGTAGAGTGGGTTTAGCTGCGGGAAATGCCATTGATGACATTCCCATCGTCGGAACTTTCTTTGAACTAGTTGGTTTTGGTTACATAGCTTGGTTTGTTAGCCAAAATTTACTCACTGCTCAAGCAAGACAAAGTTTATGGAGACGCTTTTTCCCGGAGAAAGAATTAGAACAATCACAAGAATCAGAAAATGCGATCGCAGGTGTGATTGGTACAATACAAGTGCTAATTCCTTTGAGCGGCGTAGTAGATATTGAAGCTGTCCGTGCCAAACTAGAAAAAAGCTTGAGCAAAGCTGAAGCCGAAATTCAATCTCTGAGTACCAGATTAAACAATCCTAGCTTTGTGGATAAAGCTAGAGCCGATGTGGTACAGGGAGCGCGTGATGCCTTAGCAGAAGCACAAAAACAAGCAGAAATTTTGCGCGATCGCCTGTGTGGCTTAGGATAACTGTAATGGGTAATAGGGAGTGTCAATAATTCCCAATTACCCATTACCAATTAACAAGATCCAAATATCAATAGCACTTATTTTTTTATTAAATTTTTTTAATTTTTAATTTTTAATTTTTAATTGGAGCGAAGCGACTCTCATGCTATATCTAGCCCAGGTGCGTAAAAACGATTTTTTAGACCAGCACCAGTTACGCTTGTTGGCGCGTCAAGAAGCTGATAACTTGTGGGCGATAATTCCTGAAGAGGCTTTCATTCTCTTAGGAAAGGGAAAGATTATGAGTGAGAACTTGCTTGTTTTAGTGGAACTTTCTTCTACAGGCGACATTGAAAAACTAGAAGATGCCACCAACTGGGTACTGCATCTGGTACAAAGCTACCTTACCATCGGCATTACCCCAGAATTTTTGCAGCACGAAGCCGAGCGAGCAGAACATTGGCGACAATCACTGACGTTGCAAAACCAAGACTTAGCGCGGCGTTCTTTGGAATTGGAAGCTCGTCGTGAACAAATTCAAGCCTTAGAAGAAAGCCTCAAACGTGATAAAAATGGTTATCCCCAAGAGGAAAGTTAAAATACCAACCCCATCTGCGTCAAAGAAAAGATTACCGGTAGTTTGATCATAGATGAAGCGATCGCTTGCTGTTGTCGCACTAGTCCCAAGTCGGAACAAATTGGCATTGAGCGTAGTATTCTGAGATTGGCTAAGTGCGAATTCTGCCTTGGAAACAAAGATAGTATCATCTCCAAGAGTAAAATTCCTTAGTCATTAGAAATCACCGCACTCGGTCGCAGCCAATAATTCAACTCTGGTGCAGTAAATGCTTGGCGGATTTCTTTTCGTTCCTGATTCAAAACCATCGGACGCTGTACACCAGCAAGAAACTGCACATCATAAAGTTCTTGACAGCCTGTGCTGAACTTCAACATCCCCATCTGCTGCCCATTTCGCAAATCCACCACTGCTACGCCACAGAGCAACTGCTCAAACCGTTGGGTAATGGGCAACCCTCCGAAAATATGCCGTTCCCGAATCTGGCAAAGTCCCACTAGAGCGTAATACCCCACGCAGCACAAACCCCGCAAAAATCCAGGCAGTACACAGACTACTTGTTTATCTCCTGATTCTGGATGAATGCGCCATATTTCCCCTGCACCAGAGTTGAGTAACCACAAAAACCCGTCATGCCAGATTGGGGAATGGGGCATTGATAATCCATCTACAATAATTTCATTGCTCTCTACTTCCACCACCACCCCACCGTTAGCTTTGCCCGGTCGCCATCCTCCGACAGTATCTGTCGCACCGAGGGCAGTCACATACTTGGGTTTGCCATCCACCATCGCTAACCCATTCAGGTGACAACGGTCTTCTGGCACTACTTGGGAAATAAATTTGGGATGCCAGCGCGGTACAAAGCTAAAGTCTGGACTCAAGGCAGAAAGGCACGAAAAGCGGGTATTGACAATCCACAGCCCTTCTCTGCCAAATTCCAGGTCGTGAATGTTCAGGTCGCCTGTGAAATATGCCATCCGTGGCAGGTAGAGGGCATCGTAGCGTCCGGGCTGATCTTCTAAAAACTCATAAGCTAATACAGGGGCATTGGCTAATAAACAGACTTCGTGATGGCTAGCCAGTGCTAGACGTGAACCATTCACTGCCAATCCCATTGGTTTGGAAAATTGGCGTAACAGCATGGTTATCTGTTCCCCATTCCAGCCTACTAGTGCTAGTTTTCCGGCTTGGTAGGTGGTGATGGCAACTGAGCCTCCAGCTTGACTCAGCCAGGAGATAAATCCCTGATCGGCATCACATTGAATTAAGTTATTCTCTTCTGGGGCAGTATTGGGAAAAGTAGACAACATAAATCAGTTGAATTAAATTTCAAATTTGTTGAGGAACTTTAGACTTAGTTAAATACAAAATATACTCAGTGGCTCTAGCTCTTAAAATTGAGCGGGAAATCACCAACTACAAATCTTTTAGAATTAATGACACAGACCACTAGGCGTGCCATCATTGTCATTGACATCCTCCCCCTTGTAAAACGGAGGGGATTCCCAAGAATCACTTCTTGAGTTTTCTGCTTCGTCCCGTGCCAGCTAGACTAGTAACACTAGTAAGAGCCGCATCCAGTCCACAGACAATTTGTTTTATTTCCAGGTCATACCCTGACCCATTCTGACTCTGGCTTTGACTGGGTGCTGCCCAGTAATAGACACAGCAAACAGATGATGGGAGCGGTTTTAAGGTGTGATTTTCGGGACACGGGACATTCCACATATACTGAGCGACCACCAAGCTAGATGGGTAAATTGGGCGCACTCAAACCAGGTCAACGTAAAAGCGAGGTAGGCAATAAAGACTGCTTCAATTCCACGGTAAGGTGATTTGATAACCTGCCACAGACACCATACTAACAGGGTAAGGTAGGATGCCATCCCCAGTAATCCTACGGATAAAATTGTGTCCAAAATTAGATTGTGCGCTTTGGTTGTGGGTAGTTGTGCCGCTTGTATTTGCCCCTTTTTATCTTGGTAGTCGAAACTAAAATCATCCAAACGAATCACTTTGGCTATTGTTCTTCCGTAGCGCACATAGGGATAAACTGCGCCGAAACCATTCATTCCCCATCCGAGTAAAGGACGCTGACTAATTCCCCGGTTGGCCATTTCCCACAGATAAACTCGGTCTGATGTAATTTATCTAATCAAAGGTGCATTATCGATGTAATGTATTTGGATTGCATCGATTTCCAGGTATGTCATTGTCAATATAGGCATAAAATTTTTTCCCTGGAGTAAGTTCTTTTAGCTGAAATGTATCTTCTTCATAACCTGAGGATAGATTGTCAGAAAAATAATAATAGGAACAGTTATCATCACTGCTAATACTTTTAACTGGACAATAATCTTCACGACGACGCTTTGTTTGATTTCTCCAGCCCCAGGATATCCCATCATAAATCATGACTGTCTGATTTCCAAGTTCACGAACCAGGAAGAGTTCGGCATTCCAATAATGGCTATTCTCGGCATCAGGTCTGTATGGTCTGTCATAAAAAGTGGGGAAAAAGAAATTGGGGTTATTTCTTGTCGGAAAATAGTATGGACTGTCTGTTCTGTCTTGAATATCTATTCTGTCTTCTTTCAAATTATGTGCACCATACGGACGTGGCTCCTCAGAATGATTACTCACAACTCGCTGAATCCAATTAAGGCGGTCTGGAAACTGAGGGTCGCTCTCTCCTGAGATAAAGTCCACATCAAACAACGCACCAACTCCACCAAGGACAGGAAAAGTTGAAGGAGAGCCACAGTTGGTAAGATTACCACAAGCATAATATTGTTTAACCCTGAACTCACCCTTAAGGCTTTGGTTCCCTTCTTTAGGAGGTGCAATAAGAAATGTCCAGTCTGGAAATTGCTCTTGTAATAAGCGTCTCAATCCGGGTGTTCCACCTCGTTGAAGGACTCTAACATTCTCTTCCTCTTTTACCCATGATTGACCCTCTCTGTTTCCTTCTCTATATGGAACTTTGTTAAAGTTGATGTGGTTCTCTATATCTGTGTCATAGGTAATAGAGACAGCATGGGTAGACTGAGTATGGAATAAGGCTAAAAACGTTGTTGCTAACACAGCAATGAAATATTGTCTTGACTGCATTTTTATCTCCTTGACACAGTGATTGACCGCAAAACAACAGTTTTGTTTGCGTTCCAAATAGAGCGAAATTATAATTAAAATTCAATTCACTATTGGATAAGGCGAAACTCAAGAGGAAAAGTAAATATCTCACCCACCCAGACATCTTCTATTTTTAGAATCTCACGTGGTAGGTAATTGTTTCTTGGCAGCTTTCGCATTGGCATTAAAAAAATAATTCCATCTCCCCAACTAGCTTGCTCCCAGCCAGGATAAGGATTTTCATATATGACATTAATCGAGTATGTACCAGATTCAAAATTGCCATACCACCAGTAGGTAGCATCTTTTCTCATAAACGTAAACTTCAGTTCATTTTCAAACCATTCAAAATATCCTTTAACTAAGAAAGTCACACTTTCTCTAGGCATCAATAATTTAAAATCAGATAATTCTGGAGATGCAGATGTGTTAGCAATAGGCCCAAACTGTGGTACCTTTTGTTTGTTTACTTGGAGGAATTCTGGACGCGCTGTGAAGAGTAATAAATTACAAGGTTTTGCTGTATTATTAGTGATATGAATGCCAAACCAAACCTGAGTTTTAGCATCAGACTGCTTTGGTGGAATTCGCAGTACACGCTCAGGCATCACCGTTTCAAATTGAATTCCATCTACTTGAACAGTATTATTACTGTTTGATTTAAAAGATGACATGTTGGGTATCCTTTCAGCTTCTACTTTTTTACGCGCCATTACACTGATTGGCGTATAGCTTAATGACATTATCCCAAAAAAGACTAAAACCACAGCTAAAACTATTGCTCTTGAGTGACGCATGAGATATTTACTGAAGTTTAGAGGGTTTTATAGAAACTAGATTTCAGTATGAGGCTTCACATAAATTTTGCACGAGCATTAAGGATACATTTTGTTTGTTGGTCTTATTGAAATGTATAAGATTGTCTGGTTATCTTGGACGGTCTTCATGAAGATAGGAGCGACTACGTAAGAGAGATGCTCAGACTTAACTAGTGGAAATGATTGTAACTTTTGTAAATATTAACTACCTTGAAATAGTGTTTCTATCTTTGCAAATAGCAGTTTTGATGTCGTTTAAGTTCAAGGCTAGACTAAACGAAACTCTATTTTAGGTGTAGACACCATCCCTATCCAAAGACCTTCTATTAAGTTCGTATTCAGACTTTCTCTGTCATATATTTCTATTTCTTGCACTGTATATTTGTTGTTGTAGGCAAGCTGAATTTGATAAATGCCCGCCTTAAGTCCATCCAAATTCCAGTAGCCACCATCACCCGCTTCAATTATTAGGGTAAACGGGTCAAGCTTGCGCCAAGAGAGTTCGCTGTATGGAAATAAGGTGAAACTCTCTCCTGGCATAACTAGTGGAAAATCAGATTCTGATGGTCTTTTAGTACCACGCCGATAATACCCTTGGAAATGTAGTTGACCATCTGCTCCCACAAGTTGGGGAATTATAGTAGCAAAAAGGCTAAAGCGGACTGCCGTGGACGTATTATTAGTAATGCAAATCCCTAACTCCATACGAGTCTTAATACCGCGCTTTTTTTCTGGCAGTATCAACACTCGTTCTGGCATCAAGGTTTCAAAGTGGATACCATCTACTTCTATTGCACTGTTATGAGATACCACGGGTTCAATTAAGCGAAGATTCACGAATTGAGTCGCCAATTGCACCGCACTCACTGTTTCTTCTGTTGGCGGGTCTAAGCTTGATTCACTTTCACCATAATTACCCCATATAAACCGAAGCTGATACGATTCTGGTTGGGGAATATTGAAAAACCAAGTTTTGTCAAGAAAGCGAAAAACTTTTGATAAAGAGTTAGGGCTGTTAATAACTTGAAGTTGCAGATGGTTATTTTGCCAAATCAGCCTTAGAGCCAAAGTAAGAGGTATGCGTAGTCCCGAATTGATTAAACGAGGAGCAAATACTATAGTCTCACTTCGCTTTAGCCATTGGGCTAAGTTTGATACGAACTGCCTCAACCAAATTCCAAAAGCTGCCTGGGGAGGTATGTTCCTTTGAAGTTCATCAACAGCTTCATCTAAAGTTATTTGCCCTTGTAATACTTGACCATCTGATGTCAAAAGCTCTGGAATTAAGGTTTGATTGGGATTGAGATGACAAGGATTTGGCGTGTTATTGATTAGGTAAACCTTAATTTCCACAATTTCTACAGAGATACTGGAATCAGAGCGATTCTCCGGGATAGGTAACACTATAAGATTGGGTTCCCAGATTCTTAAATGGATACCATCTATTTCAAAGAAATTGCTTTCATTTGATTCAAAAAATGTCATATTGCTTACCCTCTAAATTTTTAATTTTTTACGCGCCATCACATTGATTAGCGTATAGCTTAATGACATTATCCCGAAAAAGACCAAAACCACAGCTAAAATTGTCACCAATAGATTACGTATGTAATACTTCAAGGCTGTTTCGTGAAGATTTTATGGAAACAATGTTTTAACTAGAAACTGAAAATAAATTCTTGATTGCAGGGCTAAGGTTGAGCAATCAGAAAGCATTAAGATAAATGTATCCTCTTATCGAGTATGTGATAACCCAATATTTACTAGATTGTAAAAATAGCATCTATTGAATTAGAAGAAGAAACTTTATGAAGTTAATCTGAAGTAAATGGTAATGAAAGAGTTTAAATAAAAAAATAAATATAAAGCCGAGCATTAAGGATACATTTAGTTTGTTGCAGAAATGTTGAAATGTATAGCAGTCGCCATTTCAGTTAGGACGTAGAATATATAGAGAGGTGATTAATTTCTGCATTCCTATGGCAAACCCTTACAGTTATGACCTACGACGAAAAGTGATAGAGGCGATTGAACTCAATGGGATGAAGCGCTCTTGAGCCAGTGAATTCTTCAACATCAGTCGTAATACTATCAATACATGGTTTCAGCGTCGGAGGGAAACGTGTGACTTTAATGCCAAAGTCAGAACACATCGGGGTAATGAGCACAAAATCACTGACTGGGAGAAGTTTCGAGCATTCGTAGAAACCTACGGGGACAAAACTCAGGCGGAGATGGCCGAACTGTGGGAGGGTGATATTAGCGATGCCTTCTCTACGAGACGCTACGCGAACGGCGAGCTACGCTAACGCACCATCTCACGAGGGCTGAAGAAAATCGGGCGGTTGCTATATCTGTTGCGTTATTTTAGGAGTTGGTATAACATTGATGCAATTGACCCTGAAACTGATGTCCACTCGCCTCAATTCTGAGCTTACCATCAGCACTTTGGTAAACAGCAAAATGATCGGGCCAATCGTGATAATGTTCAAATTCTCCACTTTCCGGTCACGATTCTTCAAATAGGCGAGCACCCTGATGTAAACGTTCCGCAATTTGATAAGTTTGTCCTTGAGATCGCATTGTCGGAGAATGAGCGGCTAAATACCGAGATGCAGCCACTAGTATATGAATTCCAGCCGAAGTTTGACCGAGGAAAGAATACTGACGAAAAGCGGCTTCTATTTCTTGAATGACATGAAAATCACGGTTTTCTCGCAGCATCAATTTCCCCAGTTTTGCCATCAGTCTTTCAGCACTACCACCACTGTATAAATAATTAGCAACTAGTTGTCCTGTCTGGTTTACTTGCTGCTGACGGTTTAATAAATCCGGTAGCTGCTGGAGTAATTGTTCGGGATTTTCCACAATGTCTTTGGGTTCTGGCAGCCTTGCTGGTGGAACATTCAAAAAACGATTTAAATATACACTCATCGCCGCATCAAACACACCTCTTAGTAGTTCGACTGTTGGTACTCTTCGTAAAGCTTGATGTACGGCATTTGCAAACGTAAATGGATGGTGGGCTGAATTCCAATCTCCAAAGTCATTATTAGTGTGGAAACGAGCTACTCGTAATGCTGCTGTATAAGTAACTACACCAGCTAATTGTTCTTCAGTACAACCTGCTTTCAGTGCATTCAATAGCGAGTCTGCGATCGCTTGTGGGTCTTCACCTAATAAAATTGGTACTAGTTCATCTGCTTGTGACCAACTTCCTTGTCGAGATTTTCCCACACTTAATACAGTCGGTAATTGCTCAAAAGCCGACTCTAATATTGCCACCAAATCTACAGGGTAGCGCCAGGAATTGGATTCTTCCATCCGGGAGGCATTGGCTAAACCCGAAACTAGACTAGCCAGAATTGATTCTGCTGCTTGCCAAGCTATAGCATCCAATGCTTCTAATGCTTTATTGATAAAATCAAGCGTATGCCCAACATCAAGATAGCGACGATCTGTTGCAGCACAGAACAGCATATCTGCTATTTGCTTTGAATTAGCTCCTGAACGAACAGCAGATACTAAACATCTTTGTGCAGCTTCAGCATCTCGTACCTGAATAAATTGGCGAAACCAGTTTTTGAGAGTCGCAAAATCTACTTTAGTGTTGGGTAATGGGTGAACGACAAACTCTGGTGGCGCACCCGCACTATCATTAGCTACTGCCGACAGTCCGTGGAATAAAGCACGAGGTTTGTCTTCTGCATCTAGATAAGGTAATAGATTCATCATACAGGTATGGATAGTCAAACCTGTACTCCAACCCGCTTTGTTATAACGAGTACCAAATTCTAACCCGATGAGAAACGGTTCTGTCGGGTTTACCCCGATATCTAACAGTGCGAGGGTTGATTTTGCAATCACTAAAGAAATATTCTGCTCTAAACCGTCTTGCAGACGTTGGCGGTGGTGAGCATGAGGGTTAACTGGTGGTGCTAAATTTATCCAAACTTCACCATCACGGATTTCTACCGGGAAACAAGGAACATCATCTGCCCACGAGTCAAATGTTCCACCACTAGCAAGGTCAAAGCGGGCATAATGCCAAGGACAGGTAACAATACCATCTTTGCAAGTGCTTCCTTGTAAGGGAAAGCCCATGTGAGGACAACGGTTATCAATTGCGTAAACTGTATTATTTGAGTAAAACAAAGCAATCGTATGCTTTTCCTTGTGGACTAACAAACTGCCTGCTGCCTGAACTTCTGCAAGTTGAGCAACACGGATATAATCGTCTGTTTTCGTCGCATCTTCAAATATTTGAGTCATTTAATTACAGATAGGTAAATGTCAAATCCCTTATTTCTACTCTGGCAAAGTTTTTCAGATTTGAGCATTTATGCATTCTAATTTTTGTTAACTAACCTGAGTTCGGGATAATAAATCCTCAAAACCCTTAACCTCTCGTTGTTCGGTCTGAAGCTCTGTTTGAACCTATTCTCAATAAAGCATATTGTTGATATTAATCTCATTTGCGAACCTTATTGACAAACTGATTCGACTTTAATTGCTTCTTTGATCGCTTAGATTTTTGTTCAATCCTTATAGAATAAGCTTTTTAGCTTCTGGCTTAACCCGAACTCAGGTTAACTAATAACAATTCAAAAAATCTTTACAACAGATAACTCCACCCCAGGCGGCCACATCATGTCAATAAACAAAGTATATTCTCAATAAAGTCAATACCTTTGCCAATTTACGAGGCTTGAAAATAGGTTTTAGTAGAGCGATCTTAGAAATACCGTTCCACGGTGGCTATCTTCCAGGTTTTGAGATTCATCGTCAGTTTTCTCTGCGATCGCAAAATGTCCTCGGCTTATCTTTATCAGACCGAGATTCGATGTATACAGGGAAATTTCTACCCAAATCCACGCTTCCTTATATGATGGTACTTTCAAAATTTTTAGTTATTTTTGCATAAAACACAAGACTTTAGCTGAAGAATATTACATACCAAACCTAGTATATGTAAAACAGGGAGAAGATTTTAAAAATCCCTTATTTAATCCCCTTTTTCAAGCAACGCCCTGGACTTGTGCCAGGGCAGTTTTTATTGCACGCAATAGAAATCAGATATTATCTGTAAATCTAGCGATTATTAATTTTTGCCATTGGTCAGAATATGAATAGCTGCTCCTGCGACTGCACCATCGACTGCATCCCCCAGGGTATCTTTGCGACCACGAGTCACAGCACCTGTAACTGTGCTTGCTGCTGCCCCGACTCCAACATCTTGGCCTAAATTTCGATGCTTTCTATGATACCTAGACCTCGTACCATTGACAGCATTAACAGCTGCCCCAGCAGCAGCTCCTTTTATAGCATTATTCAGTAACGAACCACGTCTCCTTACTGTCCCAGATAATACTCCTGCACCTGCTCCAATACCCACATCTCGCAGTATGTGTTCATCCGCAGATGCTTGCTCTGCCGGAACTAAGCTCACACTGACTAAGCTTACAGCCATCAGGCTGGAAATCAATGCACCTGAAATAGTTCGGTTCATACTAATACCTTCACCTTTTTAAAACTGAAAACCAATCAATTAACAATTCAAAAATAAACAAGCATTATCCTCCTCCACCTACTTATAGCAATAGTTTCAGATTATCAAACGTTATATTCTACTATCGTTGATAGTTTATTAAGTGGCACATCAAGTGAGAATAATCAATCCCAGACTTGTTCTCGCCCAGGAAGCCGACCAGGACGACCTCTTCTTTGGACGCGATCGCTCATAGGTGGGTATTGACCACTTAAACTAATTCGCAATTCGCAATTCGCAATTCGCAATTACGTGTTGTAACGGGGATTTAGAAAGTGCCACAACACTTGCGGCTTGATAGAAGCCGGGGATTTAAACCCCTACACTTTGTTAAAAAGAATCGCATAAAAAACCCCTAGCATTTCTACTAGGGGTAGGAAATAATACCATTTCACTTGATGTTTGTCTGAGATGACCCTGTTTGTGCCTCTGCTCTACGCAAGAGGCTGGAGTGTTTCTCAAATATTACAGTAAAAAGCGATCGCGTATAAAATTAGCCAACATTTGCCAAGAGCAATTCTCGTTTTTCTGATTTTTGTACTCTCACTTGAGAGTCATCATCAACATCGATAAGGGCTGTGTCTCCATCTGTAATTTCACCAGACAGTATTGCTTCGGCAAGAGAATCTTCTAGAAGGCGCATAATTGCCCGACGTAATGGCCTAGCGCCGTAGCTGGGGTTATAACCTTCTTGTACCACAAGCTCTTTGAAGCGATCGCTAACTTCTAGGATAATTCCCTTTTCTGTCAAGCGATTAGCAACATCGCGGAGCATAATTTCGGCGATTTGCTTAACTTCATCCTTGGAAAGCTGGGTGAAGACGATAATTTCATCAAGACGGTTGAGGAATTCAGGACGGAAGTAAGCTTTCAATTCTTCATTTACCAAGGTGCGGATGCGGTTATAACTAGCGTCGGCTTGAGTGTCAAAGTCAAAGCCTAAACCACTACCACCTTTTTCAATCACCTTGGAACCGATGTTAGAAGTCAAAATGATCAGCGTGTTCTTGAAGTCCACTTTCCGACCTTTGGCATCGGTAAGATGACCGTCATCCAAGAGTTGCAGCAGCATATTGAATACATCGGGGTGTGCTTTTTCGATTTCGTCGAATAGCAGCACTGTGTAGGGTTTTCGCCGCACGGCTTCTGTAAGCTGTCCGCCTTCGTCGTATCCTACATAACCAGGAGGCGAACCAATTAGCTTGGCGACGGTGTGGCTTTCCATGTATTCGGACATATCTAGGCGAATCATCGAGTCTTCCGCACCGAAGAAGTAGGCAGCTAGTGCCTTCGCCAATTCTGTTTTACCAACTCCAGTCGGCCCAGAGAAGATAAAGCTAGCAATGGGACGATTGGGATTCTTCAGTCCGACGCGGGCGCGACGGATACCGCGAGATACAGCCGTGACTGCTTGCTCTTGACCGATGAGCCGTTGATGCAGAGTGTCTTCTAGGTGTAGGAGCAACTCTGATTCAGATTCAGTAAGCTTGTTGACTGGTACGCCAGTCCAAGAGGCAACGATTTGGGCGATGTCTTCTTCGTCAACTACAGTTGAGTTGACAGGTTGATCGTTTTGTGTATACGTTGTTTGCAGTTGTTCTGCAAGTTTTAACTCTTGCTCGCGCAGTTGTGTCGCTTTATCAAAATCTTGGACTCTGACTGCTGCTTCTTTCTCTTTGGTAACACTAGCGAGTTCGCGCTTGAGTTCTTTATTCGGAGAACTTTGAGAGTTCCGCAGACGAACGCGAGAACCAGCTTCATCAATTAAGTCTATTGCCTTATCTGGCAAGAAGCGATCGCTAATGTAGCGGTCTGATAACTGTGCTGCTGCGACAAGTGCTGAATCCAAAATTGTGACTTTGTGGTGTTGTTCATAAGCACCACGCAAGCCGTAAAGAATTTGTACGGTTTCTTCTACTGAGGGTTCCCCGACCATAATCGGTTGGAAACGACGCTCTAGGGCGGCATCACGCTCGATATGCTTACGATACTCATCAAGGGTAGTTGCGCCGATACACTGGAGTTCGCCCCGTGCTAAGGCAGGTTTGAGGATGTTGGCTGCATCCAAGCCACCTTCTGTACCACCAGCGCCAACTAAGGTGTGAATTTCGTCAATCACCAGAATGATATTGCCGACAGTGCGGACTTCTTCTACGACTTTTTTGATGCGTTCTTCAAAATCGCCACGGAAGCGAGTTCCAGCTACCAATGACCCCATATCGAGGCTGATAACTTGCTTGTCTTGTAAACTTTCGGGAACATCCTGGTTGATAATACGTTGAGCTAGACCTTCTGCGATCGCAGTTTTACCAACTCCTGGTTCTCCAATCAACACAGGGTTATTCTTGGTGCGGCGACCGAGAATTTGGATCGCCCGCTCAATTTCCTTCTGGCGACCAACTACGGGGTCAAGTCTGCCTTCTTGGGCTAATTTGGTCAAATTCCTGCCAAACTCTTCCATAGTTAGCGGTTGGGTACGCTTTTGACTACCACTACCAGCAAAAGCTGGTGCATTTTCACCCAAACGGCGAACTATGGCACTGCGGACACTCTTGAAGTCAACCCCTAGATTTTGTAGTACTTTGGCGGCGACACCTTCACCAGCCTCGGTTAATCCTAAGAGTAAGTGTTCAGTGTTAATGTAATTCTGTCCTAGACTATGAGCTTCTTTAAACGATTGCTCGAAGAGGCTTTTCACTTTAGGAGTAAAAGGAATTTCTGGTGGTACAAAGCCAGAACCCCTACCAATAATTTTTTCTACCTCGCGACGTGCATCTTTGAGGGTAACGCCTAATTCAGCCAGCACTTTAGCAGCGACCCCAGTTCCTTCTCCCATTAAACCCAGGAGAATTTGTTCAGTTCCTACGAAATTGTGTCCCAGGCGACGTGCTTCCTCCTGAGCTAACATAATTACTCTAATGGCTTCGGAAGTGAAGTGTTCAAACATAATGGGTTCTTGCTCCCTCGCTGCTTGGACTTTGGGTGAGATAAAATTCACCCTCATCTAAAGTTTTTTGTATTTTCTTAAGGACTAATGTAACTTTATTTAAAGTTAAGTGGCAGTGGTGAGAGCCGTAAGACATCAGGTGTACTTGCCGTCTACTAGGAGTTAGGAGTGAGGAGTTAGGAGTGGTGAGTAAGTTAAAAGTTTTAAATTTTACAACCTACTTTTAGGTACAGAAGATGATTTTCTTTTGCCTTTTCTGCTCCTCTGCTCTCGGCTATAGTTAAAAACTAAGACTCAGCACTCTTAACTCTTGTACAGACGCGATTAATCGCGTCTCTACTCTTAACTCCTAACTTCTCATTCAGGACTGACAATGACTGAAGCAACGGCCGGTAAAGACCAACAACATCCACTTTATAACCGCGATCGCCCCCTTATTGATATTTTACTCGCTCAAGAGGCGACAGACTATAACTTAGCAGAATTGGCTAGACTGCGAATGCGCTATCAAGGGTTTCCAGGGGCAAGAGACATCCAAAAAGACCTAGATAAAGTCTTGCAACAGTGGGGTTTGACCGAAGCCGAGCTTTTTGAGAAAACTCGTCAAATTCACAATCTGGGGGGGATTTACAAAAGCCGCGGTAAAAAGGACGAGCAAGATTGGAATTAGGGAATGGGGCTAGGTTTCACAACTACAGTGATAGCATCCAAACTGCTTAGTTTTAAACTTGTTCCCACTCGGTAAACTGTGCCACCACTACCCAATGCTGTACCATATAAATTGCCATCTTGAGTTTGAATTAATTCGCTGCTTGGTTGGTAAGGTTGACCTTGTTGAACTTTAAATGAATGCAGCAAACTAAAGCTTCCTTGAGGCGTAATTTTAAATAGTGTACCGCCGTTCTGTTGTGTTCCATAAAAACGAGTTGTGCCGTAGAAGTTACCATCGCTAGCTTGTAGGGAAAATGCTTCCTCCTTAATGTAATTTGATTTAAGTATTAGCACTTTTGCCAGCCCCAAAAAATTAACACATAGTAGCCTATTTGCGGCTTATCAAATTTACACATATCATAATGGAAGCGATCGCCTAAAAAAAAGTGGCAGTGGCACATAGCGCCACCGCACCTTAGCTTGATTAAGATTCAGTAACTGAATTTTTTAAAGTTATTTAAAATACCTAAACAATAAAAGCTTGCTTTGTAGCGAAAGCAAAAATAAATACTTTTAGCCTAAGTAAAAAGACTTACAAATAACTGTGCGATCGCCCACAAGAGAACTAGCAACTTGGGTTACTAATATAGCGGAATGGCGATCGCTTCCTCAATTTCTGCTCCCTGCTCAGGAAAGGTTTGCCCATAAAGCTCGATAGCTGCCAGAGAATCGTAAAAATTGAAATATAGCAACCGCCAGGGCAGTTAGGACATTGGTGATTGCTCAAAACCTTGAAATTACTGGGTTTTTACTCAGCACGGGCTAAACGCCCCGCTTCCGCTAACAGCACTTTGCTATATGTTAGGAATTTGTTTTGGCAAAAGTATTACATTTCTGAGGATCGCCCGTTTCAATACCTTGTTTAAAGAATCCTTATCGACGTGATGCGTAAAACCGCCGTCTTTCAAGCGGCGGATATAAGCGAATAGCCGAATTTCTTCGGCATTCTTATATCTGCGTTGACGTTACTTATAATTAATTGTAATAATTATTGCATTTTTACTGCTTACCCTGCTTGGGCGGCAAGAAATACGATATTCCAAGAAATGTTACGAATACTGCCACCGCCACATTTAATATCTGTATAAGAATGGCTATTGTTTAGCAAAATGACTTGCACTGTTGAGGGTATTATTGCCTACCTAATGAGCGAGAGAATGTATTTTATTACTAAGGATAGTTTTGAGTTGAACACAACTCGTATTTAATATAACAGGTACTGATGATTAATCTTTCCCCTGCGACCAAGGAGTAATAATGGTTTTAAGTCAATATCAACGTGCTGTAGGCGTATTTACTCATCGGATAGATGCAGAGCAGGCAATACATGAGTTGAGAGATTCTGGCTTGGCAATGGAGAAAGTATCTGTAGTTGTACAAAATTCAGATCGTAATCATGAGATTGCCGATAATGAAGTTAAAGAGGACACTGGTGATAAAGCTGATGAAGGTGCAACAGTAGGAGGGCTTTCAGGGGGCGCTGTTGGTGGGTTAACTGGTTTATTAGTGGGTCTTGGGACTTTAGCAATCCCTGGAGTTGGCCCAATAATGCTGGCTGGAGCAGCAGCAACTGCTTTGGTCACAACCCTTGTTGGAGCAAGTATTGGTGCTGCCACTGGGACTTTTGCTGGTGCATTAGTTGGTTGGGGAATGTCGTCAGAGCAAGCTAAAGCATATAACGAGCGAGTAGAGGATGGACACTATTTAATAATTGTGGATTGTACATCTTTTGAAATTGCTAAAGTAGAAGAAATACTACGGCGTTGGGGTATTGAAGAGTTTGGCATTTATGAGCATCTCAACAGTGAATATGAAACTACAAATTATCTGACCACAACGACTTCTGCTACTGCCATTCCTAATAAAAGTGGGATGATGTCCAAGTATAGTGTTAGTTGTTTTAATAGCATAGAGAATGCTGAAGCGGCAATTAAGGATATGTCTATCGCAGGTTTTTCATTAAACCAAATTTCTTTAATTTGCAAAGACTTTTCTCAATTGGTTGGGTCAACAGGCATTAATTTAAGTGAACGCTTTGACGCTATGAGGTTAGGAATAGCAGATGAGTGGGCACGCTTTTACAATGAGCAAATAGAGCAAGGCAATTACATACTTATCGTTAGTGGCACAGATAATGAGCAAGATATAGCTCGCTCTATTCTGTGTAATTATGGGGTTCAAGAGTGTCAAATTTATGACCCAATGTTAATTCGTTCTTAAAAGCTAGCGAGTGGTGTCGATGAGTTTCAACACATTTACCTAACAGTAAAATATCTTACTTAAAATTCTCAACAGTTCGGCTTCGCTCAGGGTCAGCCCCTTCTCTGCGAGACGCTACGCGAACGGGGAAGTCAAAAGTCAAAAGTCAAAAGTCAGCCAATTTTAGATTTTGGATTAACCTCTTCTTATAAAGAAGAGGCTTAAATATTGATTGAAAATTTTGGAATTTTCTTCCCGACTTAAGTCGGGGGCTTGAAACCTTTTTTTAGATTCTAGATTTCAATTTAATCCAAAATCCAAAATCTAAAATCTAAAATTGTCTCGGTCAGCAGTGAGCGAAGCTGAAGGGTCAACCTGTACTGCTTCTTTCTCCGTCTCCAGTTGCTCCCGTTGCTTGCTATACTCCCGCAGCTGCTTCAAAAGGTTTTCTTGGGATGAGTTCGGAATAGACGGATTGGGAGTTGGTTGAAGGTCGGTGTCGCTACTTGCAAAATTAGCCTGTGAGGGGCTAATTTCGTAGATTGGTAACGACTTGTCATTAAACATCGCCTGTTGGGTTGGTGCTGGGGTAGGAATTAGATTCTTTGGTTTGCTCACAGCAGCTTTTAGGGAATCTAGAGTAGTAGCAACCTGCACTTGTTGCTGCATCTGTTGTGTAGAAGATACTAAACCACTTAAACCATTTACCAATTGCCGTAAATTTTTACGGAAATTAGGATCGCCTGTCAATTCATCTAAATCAGATGTAATTTTTTGGGTATTTTCAAAGGTGACTCGTGCTGAATCTAAAGTTTGTTGCAGCAACACCACGTTCTTGGGATCTTTTAAGGTTTTAGAAGCATCACGTAAATTAGCTGAGGCTTGGGCTGCATTTGCGGAAAGCGTTTCTAAATTGTTGAGTAATTCTCCTTGAGTCAATCGATTTACAGATGGTGATAAGCTACTGACTGTAACCCGCAATTGGTTGCTAGTTTCGGTGATATTGTTCAAAGCACCAACCAGCGACGAACGATTTGTTGTCAACAGATTATCCAGGTTGTTCAGCAATCGATTTGCTTGAGTTGCAGTTGCACCGAATTTATTTACTGTTTGATTTGCGGATGCATTAAGTTGGTTTGTCGCCCGTTGCACTGAATTAGCCGTAGCAGAAAAGGTATTAAGTTGTAGTCGTAAGCTTTTGGTCAAACCTTGTAAATCCTGACTTAACTCAGTAAAACTGGATGCTGCGCCTGTGGTAGTTTCTAAAACCCTATTGACATTTCGATAAAATTTGGGGTCATTGTATGCACCGGCTAGCTCAGTTGAACTCCGAATTAGTTCATCAACACTGATACCAACCTGACCTTTTAACCGAGAGGCATTGCACACTATGAGGCTGGTATCACAACTTTTATCTAGGGGTTTAGCAAGCACAACCCCAGCAGGCAAGGTTGCTTTTGGTGTGATGTCGATAATACTTTCGCTAATTAATCCGCTTTGATTAGCTTCCACCACTACATTACGGGGGATAATGAGGTTAGTTTGGGCAATTTCGATCTCTACATCAATGGCATTTGGCCCCGGTCTAATCTGGGAAATAGTTCCTACCTTAACACCACGATAGCGAACTGCTGCTCCCTTTTGCATTCCGCCAGCGTTAGCAAATTCTACAATAATTTTGTATGAACGACCAGCAGCAGTGAATCTATTTAACCACAGAAAGAGTAATCCAAATACCCCTAGTCCTAGTAGGAGTAATAACCCCACAGAACCTTCTCTAAATGTTCGCCCAGACGCGAAGCGGCTTGTCATAAGACCTCGCATTGTTTTGCCTCCACCAACAACCAATAATCAATTAGGAGTTAAAAGTTAGGAGTTAGGAGTTAGTAGTTAGTAGTTAGGAGTTAAATTTAACTCTTCACTCCTCACTCCTCATTTTTAAGTTTCTAGCCAGCGACTTTAATCGGGCCTTCAACACTTCCACTGATAAATTGTCTGATCAAGGGATGTTCTGTGTTGTATATTTCAGTAACTGTACCTTGCCACTGCACTTTACCTTCATAGAGAAATATAAGTCTATCGGATGTACGGCGGATAGTGCTGTCCTGATGGGTAACAACGGCATAAGTACTACAAACTCCATGTAAACATTGCAAATGGCGGATTAAATCTTCGATTACTGTCGAGGCAATGGGATCGAGTCCGGCTGTTGGTTCGTCGTATAGTAGAACTTCTGGGCCTTCACTGGGAATATCGGGATTAGAGATAATCGCACGGGCAAAACTCACCCGTTTTCGCATTCCCCCGGAAAGTTCGGCTGGGTAGAGGTCGCCTACTTCTGGCAAACCTACCATCTCCAATTTTTCTTTTACCAAATCTTGGATGCGCGATCGCGGCAGCTTTGAATTTTGATAAAGTAAAAATCCTACATTCTCCTCGACTGTCAGCGAATCAAATAGTGCCGCCTGCTGAAACACCATACTAATGCCAACCTGCTGGTTGCCATCCTCAATCAAACCCTCTCGCCGCACTCCTTGCACATAAATTTCTCCTTCATCGGGACTAAGTAACCCCGCTACTACTCGTAAGATAGTTGATTTCCCAGTCCCTGATGGCCCAATAATCCCCAGTGCTTCTCCCCGGTAAATGGTCAAGTCTACATTATCTAGAACTTTATGGCTACCAAAGGACTTAGAAACACCTTTCAGTTCAATCAATGGTTCAGTCATTAGTTATTAGTCATTGGTCATTGGTCATTGGTCATTAGTCAATGGTCAATAGCCATTAGTTAAGAGTTACTAGCTATTGGACAAATGACAAATGACAAATGACAAAGGACAAATATGCCAAATAGTGATTTCATAGTTATTGGTAGGACATTGTATAGTGTATTATAAGTACATAATTAGCATTCTGATTAGCAAACTTTATTTTTTTAGCATAATATTTAGTTATTGGCGATGTTGATCGTCTCAAAATACCCTCAATGCAAGGCTGACGAAGACACCGTAGTAATTAAACATCTCAGTGATGTGAAAATAAGATTCCAGTTTTCTGTAGACATCAGCAAAGTCATTTAGTATTACTATACTACTTAAGGTCATAACTACTTCCGAGAAAAGTTACAGCAAAAAAAGCTAATTAATAGGTTGATATAGCAATCCTAAATCATTCGTGAAAAGTTAGATCCCCGACAACTTTTACGAAGTCGGGGATCTGGACACCGAGAATTTTCACAAATCAGATAGGATTGCTATACAAGATATAAAAATCAGATTTAAGTTGTGAAAATCAAAAGGTTTAGACTTCCGAGTTTTTATATAACAGGACTTACGCAAGATGTGCCTGAAAACCTGATTATTGCGTAGCGGTAATTCATAAATTACCGCTACTTTCGTTATGTTTTGCGTAAGTCCTATATAAGTCAAAAACCTGTTTTTTATAAATGATTAAGTATGGCTACCAAAAATATTTTTCTGCCATCCAAAGTTATTGGAATTAGCATAATTATTAGATGGTTGGAGAAGTTGATAACATTATCCGCCAATTTTAGAATTGGCAAATTCAAAAATTATTTATTAGTATTGTAACAATTACTGTTAAAAACCAAAGGAGAAATTATGAGTAGCCAATTAGAACAGTTTGCAAGTGATAATTCCTCTGGTATTTGTCCTGAAGCACTGGAATATATGATTAGAGCAAATCAAGGTAGTGTTCCAGCTTATGGAAATGATGAATGGACTCAAAAAGCAACAGATTATTTTCGGGAACTCTTTGAAATTGATTGTGAAGTATTTTTTACCTTTAACGGTACGGCCGCAAATTCTTTATCTTTAGCTGCTCTTTGTCAGTCATATCACAGCGTCATTTGCCATGAGACATCTCACATAGAAACAGATGAATGTGGCGCACCTGAATTTGCATCTAATGGCTCGAAACTGCTACTTGCTCACGGTAAAAATGGCAAATTAACATCAAAAGCTATAGAGACAATTGTCACCAAACGCACTGATATTCATTATCCCAAACCTAAAGTTATTAGCATTACACAATCAACTGAATTAGGAACTTTATATTCTATTGAAGAACTTTTAAGTATTAAAGAAGTTGCAAACAAATATAACTTAAAGATTCACATGGATGGCGCTCGTTTTGCAAATGCAGTTGCCGCTATGAATAAAAGTCCTGCTGAAATTACTTGGAAAACTGGAATCGATGTATTGTGCTTTTGTGGTACCAAGAATGGAATGGCATTAGGCGAGGCCATTCTTTTCTTCAACAAATCGCTAGCAGAGGATTTTGATTATCGATGTAAGCAAGCAGGCCAGCTAGCTTCAAAAATGCGGTTTATTTCGGCTCCCTGGTTGGGTTTATTGGAAACTGGTGCTTGGTTAAGAAATGCTAGACATGCCAATCAATGTGCTGAATACTTAGAAAATCAACTATTAAACATAGAAGGTGTTGACTTGATGTTTCCTAGACAAGCCAACGCCGTATTTGTAAAATTACCTGAAGAAGTCATTCACAGCTTAAAAGCCAAGAACTGGCAGTTTTATACATTTATTGGTGTGGGAGGAGTACGTTTTATGTGTTCTTGGAACACTACTCAATCAAGGATTGATGAATTAGTTGGTGATATTATAGCAGGAGGCAGGGGGCAGGAGGCAGGAGGCAGGAGGTAAAAACATTACTCTTCCTGACATTCACGCTTGTCATTATGTCCTAACCTATATGACTATGGCTATACTTCCGAATTGGCGTTGCCAGACACTATTGGATGGTCGCATTTATTTTCTCTCCCAACACCAGTGATTCAATGTAAACCCGATCTAGTTCCCGACCAATTAACACTAATTTTGTTTGACGCTGTTCGCTCCTTTGCCAAGTCCGGTCATAAAAGTAGTCAAATCGATTGCCGACACCCTGTAGTACCATACGCATAGCTTTATTTGGAACTGCTACAAATCCCTTAATTCGATAAATTTCTTGCTGTTGTACCAATGTTTGCAAGCGTTTGATTAGGACAGTCGGCTCAAATGCTTGATCTAAGAGTAATTGCACCGCATTAATCCCGTCATCATGTTCGTGTTCGGCTTCGTTGTCGTGGTGACTAGGACGACTATCTAAGTTGTCTTCCACAGCAGCGTTGAAACCGAGTAACAAATCGCTACTGATTTTCCCGTCCTGACAAGGAATGACTTTTACGCCAGGGGATAAGTTTTGCTTTAGCCAATCTTGCACTCTCACTTGCGTTTGTTCGTCAACGCGATCGCTTTTAGTCAGCAACACTAAGTCAGCACAAGCGAGCTGATCTTCAAACAGTTCCTCGATGGGTGTTTCGTGTTCTATGCTAGAGTCAGCTTGTCGCTGTGCTAAGAGAGCTGCTAAATCACCTACATATTGATTAGTTGCCAAGGCTTCACAATCCACTACAGTGATTACGCCGTCTACTGTTGCACCTGTGCGGATTTCTGGCCAGCGAAATGCTTGTACTAATGGTTTTGGCAGTGCTAGTCCAGAGGTTTCAATTAACATACAGTCTAGGCTGGCGCGTCGTTTTAGTAATTCTTGCATTGCTGGTAAGAATTCCTCTTGTACTGTGCAGCATAAGCAACCGTTAGTGAGTTCAACAATGTTACTGTTGGAGTCTTCTTCATCATCACAAACTTGGCAATCACGCAATAGTTCGCCATCAATGCCGATTTCTCCAAATTCATTCACCAAAACAGCAATACGTCGCCCTGAATTATTTTGCAGTAGATGGCGGATTAACGTCGTTTTGCCTGCACCTAGAAATCCTGTAATGACTGTGACGGGAATTTTATGCATATAAAGTATCTATCAACTCAAAATTGGCGATCGTGCGCTTGCTACCCAACTATGCTTGAAGGAGTTTCCTTAGCAAAGTTTCTATCCATCAATTCTGTACGTGAGTGCGATCGCACAGCGCGGAACATTCCAAATCGGCACAACCCTACACCAAACGCCAAACGCATCAGCAAAAACGTTGGCACTTCGCGCACAGACTTGATGAAACCAGACAGTCCAAAACGCAGAAATCCGCTCGGTCGAACCACCCCTTGCCAGATAGAATCTAACCAAGAAGGAAGGGTTTCTTGCGTCCAATCAGCCGTAATTACCTCCCCTTCTACTAATCCTGTAGCTGCCAAAAGCTCAGAAAAGCCCTCAATGCTAGAAAAAGCTGGATGAGACCACTGGTCTAGGAGTTGTCGCATCACTGGTTTCTCCCAAAAATTTAACGGCTTTTGGCGATCGTCCCTTTGATTCCAGTCAGCTACAACCAAGATTCCACCAGGTTTCAGCACCCGCATTAATTCTCTTGCAAAAACAGCTTTATCAGGGATATGGGGGCCTGCTTCGATTGACCAAACCACATCAAAACTAGCATCTGGAAACGACAACGCCATCGCATCATCGACCGCAAACTGGACGTTTAGTTCTTGGGGTGTTAGTTCCTGAGCGCGTTTCACCTGAATAGGGCTGATGGTAATGCCTGTGACAGCAAACCCATAATCTCGCGCTAAAATCCGGCTGCTGCCTCCGATCCCACAGCCAACATCTAAGACGGTAGTACCAGGAGGTAATTTATCTATTCCACCCCATTTAACCATGTAATGTACAAAATCAGATTTAGCAACCAAAAAATCCTTACGTCGTGGCGGCGAACCATAATGACCGAGGTGAATGTGTTCCCCCCAGTAAAACTCTAGGATGCCGTCAAGCGTCCATTGATCGTAGGAATTGGCGACTGTGACTGAGGATTGATATTTACGGGCAGTTAAGAAATAAGCCGCAATTCCAATTAGCAAAAGTACTGTAAAACCAATTACAAAATATAATAAATTTGACATGATTTTGAACGCTCCTGTACGGTCTTGCTCATACCGTGTTAGGGCTGACCACTGTGATGCAAGGATTTTCGGCTATTTTACCTTCACCTCTTGCACCTGATTATACTTCTTTGCTCTGAACATCTTTATAGGAATCATATTTGATTTCTGAAATTATCTACGTAGCTGGGGAGTAGGGAGTAGGGAGTAGGGAATAGGGCTGAAGGCTTTTCGAGTTGTGCGGAGTTTTTTCACGCAATCAAATCATAGTCCTATATCATGTAACCTTTTCTTTATTTCTGATTTCGTGGTTTTCAACACAAGAGATATACTGACAAAGCATTTGCAACACAACCCCTAGTTCCTACTTTTTATGACTGAAGCAGTGATGAAAACCCTCAGTGAGATGAAGCAAGAAACAGACGTGCCAGTTGTAATTACAGATCAACAAGGGTTTGTCACTTATGTAAACGATCGCTTTACCTCTGTTTTTGGCTGGAGTATGGCTGAAATTAACGGTCAAATCATCACGGTAGTTATTCCAGAAGGTTTTCATGCACCGCACCACCTTGGTTTTTCCCGCTTTCTTTCAACAGAAAATTCTACTATTCTCAATCACCCACTGCATCTAGTTGGAATCACCAAAGATGGGCTAGAAATTGAAGCCGAGCATTTGATTATGGCAGAGAAACATCAGGGAGAATGGGTGTTTATGGCCATGTTGCGTCCTCTTTAAAAGAAGTAGGAAGATGGATAGCAAAAGAAAAGATTGACCAAAGAAAAAAAGGATACAGAGCCAATGAATTTATTTATGGAAAAGAAAAAATGCAAAGCAACATTAATTCAAGCCCACTTCGGCTACGCTCCCAACGACTACGCTCAGGGCGGCGCAGTGCATCGCCCGGATTTATCCTGATCGTGCTTCAATTTTGACTTTTGACTTTTGACTTTTGACTTCCCCGCAGGGGTTGACCTCTACCGTTGCTTCTCAAACAGGAGTCTGCCGATGAGCATTAATTTAACTGGTTTAGTCAATCAATTACGGGCGACTCTGGGCAAGATGGAGGTGGCGCTGGGGGCGATCGCTGATGCTATTGTCTGGACTGGTAGTGATGGCAAAATACAATGGTGCAATACTGCTTTTGACAAACTTGTTAACCAACCACATATTTTAGTTCTCAATGCCAAGCTGAGTGACTTGTTATTCCTGAGCCTAGCTGGTGAAACAGTTGCACCAGAATCTTATCCAAATATGAGGGTTCTAAGGGAAGATTATGAAATCACAGAAGAATACGAATGTCATGATGCTAAACATCGCTGCTTAATTTTAGAAATATCAGGCAACTGCGTCGAACTTTCAGGAGGTGAAAGGTCATCTATATTAGTAATTCGAGATGTCACTCAAGCAAAGCACTGGGAAGTAGAACGCTCTTTGGTAGAACAAAAACAAGCAGAAACTTTGTCTCTTTTGCAAGCAACACTGGAATCTACAGCTGATGGAATTATAGTTCTAAATCGAGACTTTAATGTAGCAGTTTTTAATCAAAAGTTTCTTCAGATGTGGTCAATGCCAGAATCGTTGTTACAACCTTCTCAAGGTAATGAACGATTTAAGTTTATGGCTGAACAAACACAAGATCCTAAAGAGTTTATTGCCAGAGTAAAGGAACTGTATGATGAGTGCCCACAACAGGAAACTTTTGATTTAGTAGAGATGAAAGATGGACGTGTTTTTGAACGTTATTCTCAACCTCAATCTCAGGGCGGTAAAGTTATTGGACGGGTTTGGAGTTTTCGGGATATTACTGCACGTCAGCAAGTAGAGAAAGCCTTGAGCGAAAGTGAGGTTAAGTTTCGCAACCTGTTCGAGAATTCTCAATTTGGCATCCTTCGCAGCCGAATTGACGATGGGCTGATTTTAGATGCCAATCAACGCCTTGCCGAACTATTAGGCTACAGTTGTGTAGTAGACTTAATTAGTGGCACAAAATTTACCACAGATTTTTATGCAAACCCAAGCGATCGCCAGCGTATAATAACCGAACTGCGTCAAAAAGGTTCACTCAACAACTTTGAGCTACAGTTTAATCAGTGCGACGGTAAGAAGCGCTGGGGCTTGTTTTCCTTACGTTTGAATTTGGAAGATAGTTGTCTGGAAGCGGTGGTTGCTGACATTAATGATCGCAAGCAAGTAGAGGCAGATTTACACCGCAGTAATGCCATACTAAAAGCCCAACAAGAAGCTTCAATTGATGGGATTTTAGTCGTTGATGAAAATGGTCAAATAGTATCTTACAATCAACGTTTTTGCCAGTTATGGCAAATTCCAGAAACATTTGTCAATAATAACGATCAGCGATTACTCAAATTAGCACTCGATAAACTAGAACAGCCACAAGAGTTTCTCGCAAAAGTTGAGTATCTCTACGCCCATCCAGACCAAATCAGCCGGGATGAAATTCGCCTGAAAGATGGGCGGACTCTAGACCGATATTCTGCATCTGTACGATCGCCAACAGAAGATTACTATGGTAGAATTTGGTACTTCCGCGATATTACGAATCGCAAACAGGTAGAAGAAGCTTTACGTCGCAGCGAACAGAAATATCGCAACATTTTTGAAAACTTTCAAGTGGGAATTGCTCGCATTCGTTTAGAAGATGGGCTATTTCTAGAAGCCAACCAACGCCAAGCCGAAATTTTGGGTTATAGTTCCCCCACCGATTTAATTGGCAAGCAATTCACGACGGAGTTTTACGCCAATCCAGATGATCGCCAACAGCTGTTGGCAGAAATGGCACAGCAGGGTGAGGTACGTAACTTTGAATTACAACTATGTCGTCGGGATAAATCCTTTGGTTGGGGGCTACTATCGCTGAGACGAAATGCTGAAGATGGCTGTATAGATGCCGTAATTACCGATATTAGCGATCGCAAGCTTGTCGAAGAATCTTTACGACAATCAGAAGCCAGATTTCGCGCTCTTTATGAATCAACCAGTATTGCTGTGATGTTACAGGAAAACGGAATTCCCCTTGATTGTAACCGGGCAGCAGAAGAACTATTCGGCTATTCTCGGCAAGAGTTTTTGCAAAACCATCCAAGTGAATTTTCACCGCCATTCCAACCAAATGGTCAAACTTCTGCTAGTTTGGCCCGTGAACAAATTGTCCTCGCCTACGAACAAGGCAGACATCGTTTTGAATGGGTTCACCGTCGCGCCGATGGTACAGATTTTCCGGCTGAGGTGTGGTTAAATGTATTTAAGTTGGGTGAGCGCACACTTATTCAGGGGTTGGTGCAAGACTTGACTGAACGTAAGCAAGTTGAAGCCACACTTTGGCACCGCGCTCAGGTAGACAGATTCCTAAACAGCATTTCTCGCCAGTTTATCGACCAAGATGCAGATACCGCAATCAATTTCACCCTGCAAGCGAGCGCCGAATTGATGGAGGCGGAATGTAGCTGTATCTTTGAATACTATGAATCACAACAGCAATTTCGTATAGCCCATAAGTGGTATAATCCCACCAGCAGACTATTATTAAACAATACCTCATCAGCTGAGCCGTTGCCCTGGTTTTATAACCAAATTCTCAACGGTAATCCTATCCAAGGTTTACAAGCGTCCCGCATTGCAGATATTTCATCAGAGGCGCTGGCTGAGACAGAATTAATTAAATCTGTAGTGGCTGTACCAATGATTTACTCTGGCAAAGTCGTTGGACTACTGGAATTACATGCTGTGAACAAATCTAAAACTTGGAGCCAAGAGGAAATCAGCTTACTGCAACGGGTGAGCGAACTCATAGCCATTGGGCGATCGCGGCACAAGGCCGAGGAGGCACTACGGATTGCTAAAGAAGCCGCCGAAACTGCCAACCGTTCAAAAAGCGCCTTCTTAGCCAACATGAGCCATGAATTGCGAACGCCACTCAATGCTATTTTGGGTTTTGCCCAGCTAATGGAACGAGACACCACCCTCAGCAAACGTCAGCGAGACTCTCTAGCAACTATCAATCGTAGTGGAGAACACCTGCTCAACTTAATTAATGATGTGCTGGAAATGTCCAAAATCGAAGCTGGACGGATTGTTCTTAGCCCTACATCCTTTGATTTGTATGGCTTGTTGCAAGATATGCAGCAGATGTTCCAGGTACGAGCCAAGGACAAAAAGCTATCACTTTCATTTGAACTTGCCTCTGATTTGCCGCAACATATTCTTACAGACGAAAGCAAACTCCGGCAAGTACTGATCAACCTATTAGGAAATGCCATCAAATTTACCAATACCGGGGGGGTGACGTTGCGCGTAAAAGTAGGAAAAGATAACGCTAACGCTGAGAATTATTTCCCCGTCTCCTCTTTGCCCAATCTTCAATCCCTGATTACCTTTGAAATTGAAGATACAGGATTGGGAATTTTTACCGAGGAATTAGATAATTTATTTCAGCCTTTCGTTCAGACTGCAAGTGCTAGACAAGTGAGAGAAGGAACGGGACTAGGACTAACAATTAGCCGTCAATTTGTGCAGTTAATGGGTGGCGATATCCGAGTTGATAGTGTAGTAGGCCGTGGCTCAACTTTCTACTTCGATATCAAAATTGAACTAGCAGAGTCATTAGAAATTGCACCACCAGTACTTCAACGCAGAGTAATTGCTTTGACACCAGGGCAACCTGTATACAAAATTCTAGTAGTTGATGACCGCAAAGACAATTGTGATTTATTAACGCAGTTATTTAATAGTGTTGGTTTTGAAACTCTAGCAGCAGCTAACGGTCAAGAAGCGATCGCTCTCTGGCAAACATGGCATCCCCACCTGATTTGGATGGATATGCGAATGCCTGTGATCGATGGATATAAGGCAACTCGACAGATTCGTGCTATGGAGCAGGGGACAGAGAGCAGGGGGGCAGGGGAGACAAGGGGAATAACTAATCCCCAATGCCCAATGCCCAATGCCCAATCCCCAATCCCCAATGCCCGCACAGTGATTATTGCCCTAACAGCTAGTGCTTTTGAAGAACAAAGGTCTAATATTTTAGCGGCAGGTTGTGATGATCTCATCCGCAAGCCTTTTCGGGAAGATGTCATCTTTAGCAAGATGGCTGAATTTTTAGGAGTTAGTTATGTTTATGCAGAAGAACAAGAGAATATTGACCAGATGCAATTGGCTACCTCGGAATTAAAGAATCTCAAACCACAAGACCTAGTGATTATGCAAGAGGAATGGCGAACTGCCTTACACCAAGCAGCCATTCAGGTGGACGCAGAGGTTATTTTGCAGCTAATTGAACAAATTCCCGAAACTCATTCTGCTTTGTCTCAAAGACTGACCGATTTGGTGAATCGTTTCTGTTTTGACGAAATTATCGAGCTGACCGAAACAAGAAAGGATATATAGGACTCATATCATGTCTGGTCAAAGACTTATCCATTTAGACAGCAGGGGGGCAGGGATTAGTAAGTCAAAAGCTAAAAGTAAAAAGTGAGCCACTGCGGTGGACGGGTTCCCCGGCATAAAGCAAGTGGCGTTAGCGCAGCGTTAGCGACGTAGGAGCGTCACCCGTAAGGGTAAAAAGAAAAGAATTAAGACTTCATCAGTTCTCTTTTGCCCTTTAACTTTTGACTTTTAACTTCATCTTGGGGGCAGGAAGAAAGAGGCTTTTGGGATTTTTGCACAGATCCAGTAATCATAAGTGATTAACCAGACTTGATATCATATTTGATTGCGTGAAAAAAACTCAGTACACCTCTATTCCTTCTTCCCAGTCCCCAGTCCCCAGTCCCCAGTCCCCAGTCCCCAGTCCCCAGTCCCCAGTCCCTACCAGTAATTCACCGAATCAAATCGGATTGCTATATGTTAATTTTTAATTCGGAGCGCAGCGACGTGACTCAAGGGGAAGATGATGCATAGCCAGCCACTAGATACACCAAAAGCTAACATTTTAGTGATTGATGATACTCCAGAAAATTTGTACCTTCTAGCTTCCATGTTAACAGAACAAGGTTACAAAGTCAGGAGCGTTACTAAAGGTGCGGCTGGTTTGCGAGGAGCACAGGCAGCTCCCCCAGACCTAATTTTACTTGACATTAATATGCCAGAAATGAATGGTTATGAAGTTTGTCAATGTTTAAAAAGTAGCGATCGCACCTGCAACATACCAGTTATTTTTATCAGTGCAATGGATGATGTGCTAGATAAAGTTAAAGCTTTTACAGTTGGAGGGGTTGACTACATCACCAAACCTTTTCAAGTTGAAGAAGTGCTAGTGCGGGTAGAAAATCATCTGACAATTCGCCATTTACAAAAACAACTCCAAGAACAAAACACCAAGCTACAGCAAGAAATTCGGGAGCGCCAACAAGCAGAGGAAAAGTTTGCCAAAGCCTTTCGTTCCAGCCCTAGCCCAATTGCAATCACTACTTTCCAAGAAGGACGCTTCATTGACGTAAACAGCAGTTTTCTCAGAATGAGTGGTTATTCTCTAGAAGAAATCATTGGCTTTTCTTCTGCTGACCTGAACCTGGGAATAACCGCAGCGCAAAATTATAGCACCTGGCAAAAATTACTAGAAACCGAATCTGTGCAAAACCATGAAAGAGATTTTCGTACTCAATCTGGTGAAATTAGAATTGTCTTGCTATCTGCCGAACTGATTGATCTAGATGGTACACAATGCATCTTGAATATTATTAATGACATTACCGAGCGCAAGCGGCTAGAAAATGAATTTATCTCTTTAGTAAGTCATGAATTGCGAACCCCACTCACTTCTTTAATTGGTTCATTAGACCTTTTAGGTACTGGACAATTAGGAACACTGACCGCTAGAGGAGAGCAAGTTCTCAATATTGCCATTACCAATATTGAACGCCTGAATCGCTTAGTCAACGATATTCTCGACTTAGAGCAGATGAAATCAGGTAAAATTGCCATGCAAGCAGTAAAGTGTAACATCAGTGATTTGCTGATTCAAGCCGCAGAAGCAATGGAGGCGATGGCAGAGCGATCGCAGATTAACTTAATCATTCAAGCAGCCACTGCAAAAATATTGGCAGATCCTGACAGGATGCTGCAAACCCTCACGAATCTGATTGGTAACGCGATAAAATTCTCAGAAGCAGGTGGTACTGTTTGGTTGCGTGTCAAACTGCAAACAGATTACGTGCAAATTGAAGTGCAAGACCAAGGACGAGGAATTCCGACAAATAAACTACAGACAATCTTTGAGCGTTTTCAGCAGGTTGATGTATCCGATTCCCGCAAAAAAGGTGGAACAGGTTTAGGGCTTGCCATTTGCCGCAACATCATTGAGCAACATCATGGCAAAATTTGGGCTGAGAGCATTTTAGGTCAAGGTAGTACCTTTTATATCATTCTGCCATTATTAAACGGAGCATTATGAGCAAGTGTGTATTAATTGTTGACGATGAGGAAGATGTCAGAGCGATCGCCCAAATGGGCTTGGAAATGTCAGCGAGTTGGAACGTGATTAGTGCTAGTTCTGGTCAGGAAGCCTTAATTCTCGCCGCAAACAACCAACCTGATGTTATTTTGCTGGACATGATGATGCCTGATATGGATGGTCGCGCCACACTCCAACAACTTAAGGGCAATCCTGTAACCCGTCATATACCTGTTATTATCGTAACAGCAAAGGTTCAACAGTTAGATCAAGAAAGTTTTGCCAAGTTGGATATTGCAGCCGTATTTGTCAAACCTTTTCGCCCTCTGAAACTGGCTGACCAAATCAGTGCTGTATTAGGTTCAATGGATGTGGAATGATAAGTAATATCATGTCCGGTTGAAGACTTATCATTTAGAAGGCAGGGGAGCAGGGGGCAGGGGGAAAGAGGCTTTTGGGATTTTTGCACAGATGCGGTAATTATAAGTGATTAGCCGGACATGATATAAGTCAACATAAAAAAACCGAACTATGTTATGAAACGTAAACATCATTGAAACCCTTACCAATGACCAATGACAAATGACAAATGACAACCTTAGCCAGTTATATTTAATTACGCCGATCTACTTACTAGCAATTTGAAACAGAGATTGTAAAGTCGATCCATCAGTAGGATATTCAGCAATACCAACACTAAAGTTTATCTGAAAGCGGCTGCTATCTTGGGCGATGAACACTTGTTGTCGTAGAGTAGTCAAAAATTGCCCTAAGCGATCGCTTGCCTGTTGTTTAGTCAATCCAGGTATTCCCACCACAAACTCTCCATTGCCCCAATATCCCAAAACTTCTGCACCTCGAAAGTTAGATTGGAACAAGCGACCCCACTGTTGTAAAACTTGATTGCCAATAGCATGGCCGTATTGAATATTAATCTGCTGTAACTCAGTCACTGTGAACACTGCCAAACACCAAGGATGAAAAGTACTGCTGTCTGCATCTTTGAGTCTTTGGATAAGAAGCTCTAAATCACGGCTGGAGTGAGGTTGATTTGCTAATCCAGTTAGATGGTCTTTGCGAGAAAGGTTTTGCAACAAGCGGGTTCGTTCCAGGCGATTTGTGATCCGGGTGAGCAATTCTGCTGGCACAACTGGCTTGCTTACATAGTCATCGGCTCCAATAGTAAACACCTGTTGAATCGTGGTGCGATCGCACCGAGCCGTAAGAAATAAGATCGGTAGTCCTTGCCAATCAGAATCGATACGTACTGCCTGACAAAGTTCAATGCCGTCAACTTGGGGCATATCCACATCCAAAATCAGCAGATCGGGAACAACAGATCGCAACACTTCCCAGAAGCGTAAAGGGTCATCTAAACCTGTCATCCAAATGCCCCAAGGTTCAAGCATAGGGCGCAGCGCTGCCAGAAACACCGGATCGTCATCTACAACCATTACATTAACTGTTTTGGACTGAGTAATTTGCAATAATTGCCTTGCTATCTCCCAAACTCGGACTGCCTCTACAGGTTTGGCTAAAAACCCCCGTCCACCAGCACGCGCCACCGCCACCCGATCTAGTAAACCATCAGCAGAAGCAAGTACCAATGCAGATATGGGCGGTGTCCGAGATGCCAATTCTGCCAGGAACGCCAGACTTTCTTCCTGCTGTTTTACAGCGTCTGTTGCCAACACTAGCAAATCTGGTGAGTGAGATTGCAGCCATGTTTTACCTAACTCTAAAGTTGCCACCTGTTTCCAACTCAAATTGAGTAATTGCGCTAATTCTTGCAACTCTCGACCGAGATTTAAGTCAGGGTCAATTAACAGTAGCCTGGGTGTTTCTGCGGGCAAAGATGGTTGTAGCTCACCTAAATTGAGCATTTTGGCCAATTCGCGCACTAAATCTAAAAATTGTTGTGACTGGGCTGCTTGCAATGCTTCATCTGATAGCAAAATCTCTTCTATCTCTCGTGCCAAAACGGTTCCTGCTTCCCGCTCAAACATCCCCAACACGCCTGCTAACTTATGGGCTGCCTCTCTAGCACTTTGGCGTAACTCCTGCGTGAGCGTCCCCGTCTCTACTGCCTCTCTTGCTATTTGTAGAGCCTGTAAGCGTTGAACCATCAAGCCGCGATACTGCTGCCATAGCTGGCTCATTCCCTGCTGAAATTGCTCCTCGATAGATGAGGCGGGAAGCGGGAGAAATTCTTCCTTGTCCCCTTGTCTGCTTGTCCCCTTGTCCCCTTGTCCGGTTTCCCCCACCCCTTCCTTCAACCGATACCCTAGACCGTAAACATTCTCGATCCAATCCACAGCTCCAGCTGTCTTCAATTTTTGGCGCAGTCCTTTAATATGTGCTTTGACGCTTTCTTCTAGAGGGGGATCGTCAAATGTCCATAGATGCTCAACAAGTTGTCCGCGACTGAAAACCCGTGATGGATTTCGCAGGAATACTTCTAACAGAGTATATTCTTTGGGGGTTAATTTTAGAGGTTTATTGCCGTAGTTCACCTCACAACTGCGTGGATCTAAATGTAAATCGCCTACCTTTAGCACCGTTGTCACAGAAACCTCGCCACGCCGCAGTAATGCCCGTAAACGCGCTTGAAGTTCTGCTAAATCCAGGGGTTTGATTAAATAATCGTCTGCACCTGCGTCTAGTCCGCGAATGCGATCGCTACTGGCATCTCTGGCTGTAATCAGTAAAATCGGGATGGCGCAACCTTCAGCACGTAAGCGGTGGCATAACTTAATCCCATCAAGACCAGGCAGCCCTACATCCATCAAAATCAAGTCATAGCTGGCGCTTTGGGCATATTCCCAACCGCTTTGACCATCCTGGACTGCATCCACAACATAGTGCTGGCTGGTGAGAGATTGTAGCAAGACAGCGAGCAAAACTTCGTCGTCTTCGATCAGCAAAATTCGCATGGTAGAAGCTGTACCGACACGTGACGATCCTCTCATAATTTGCGATCGCTTTTGGCAGAAATCTTGATTTGGGCTGGTTTTTAGGGATGCAAAATACTGCTGAAAATTTTTTGAGAGATTGCGATCGTGCTTCCCTAGTTCTTCTCGATTGCCTCCTAAATTAAAAACATCGACCGAAGAGCAAATCTAGAAACCACCTAGAAAGACAAAGCTCAACGAACGATGTTTTTTACTAAATCTCACTCAATTATACATCAAGGAGTCCAAAATGTCTGCACAATATCAAGACCAAGTAAGTATCGAAGCTAAATTGATTGCCCGCGCAATGAAGGATGAAGCTTTCCGCACTGAATTGTTGAATAATCCCCAAGCTGCCAAAGCTGCTGTTGAACTTGAACTCGGACAAAAGCTTCCTCAAACTTCCCAAATTCGTGTTGTTCAAGAATCAGATGATGTTGCTTACATTATTCTGCCTGCAACAGCTTCTGAAACTGAACAATTGTCTGAAACTGAACTCGAAGCTGTCGCTGCTGGCGCTTTCACTATCAAAGTTGGTTGTACTTTCTTCTCGATTTGCATTACCACCAACAAGTGCTTCTAGTTTCCACCTAAATTGCTGAAACTTACACATGAATCAGATGTGTAAGTTCCAACTACAAAGGATTTTCTCATTCACTTTATCTTCTACAAGGAGTTTAACATGTCTAACCAATATCCAGAACAAGTCAGCATCGAAGCTAAACTAATCGCCCGTGCAATGAAGGATGAAGCTTTCCGCACTGAATTGTTGAATAATCCCGAAGCTGCTAAAGCTGCTGTTGAACTTGAACTCGGACAAAAGTTACCCCAAACTTCCCAAATTCGGGTTGTTCAAGAATCAGATGATGTTGCTTACATTATTCTGCCTGCAACAGCTTCTGAAACTGAACAATTGTCTGAAACTGAACTCGAAGCTGTCGCTGCTGGCGCTTTCACTATCAAAGTTGGTTGTACTTTCTTCTCGATTTGCATTACCACCAACAAGTGCTTCTAGTTTCCACCTAAATTGCTGAAACTTACACATGAATCAGATGTGTAAGTTCCAACTACAAAGGATTTTCTCATTCACTTTATCTTCTACAAGGAGTTTAACATGTCTAACCAATATCCAGAACAAGTCAGCATCGAAGCTAAACTAATCGCCCGTGCAATGAAGGATGAAGCTTTCCGCACTGAATTGTTGAATAATCCCGAAGCTGCTAAAGCTGCTGTTGAACTTGAACTCGGACAAAAGTTACCCCAAACTTCCCAAATTCGGGTTGTTCAAGAATCAGATGATGTTGCTTACATTATTCTGCCTGCAACAGCTTCTGAAACTGAACAATTGTCTGAAACTGAACTCGAAGCTGTCGCTGCTGGCGCTTTCACTATCAAAGTTGGTTGTACTTTCTTCTCGATTTGCATTACCACCAACAAGTGCTTCTAGTTTCCATCTAAATTGCTGAAACTTACACATGACCTTCATATGTAAGTTCCAACCACAATTACTTTCCATCAAATTTATTTCATTCACAAGGAGTTCAAAATGTCTGCACAATATCAAGACCAAGTAAGTATCGAAGCTAAATTGATTGCCCGTGCAATGAAGGATGAAGCTTTCCGCACTGAATTGTTAAATAATCCCCAAGCTGCTAAAGCTGCTGTTGAACTTGAACTCGGACAAAAGTTACCCCAAACTTCCCAAATTCGGGTTGTTCAAGAATCAGATGATGTTGCTTACATTATTCTGCCTGCAACAGCTTCTGAAACTGAACAATTGTCTGAAACTGAACTCGAAGCTGTCGCTGCTGGCGCTTTCACTATCAAAGTTGGTTGTACTTTCTTCTCGATTTGCATTACCACCAACAAGTGCTTCTAGTTTCCATCTAAATTGCTGAAACTTACACATGACCTTCATGTGTAAGTCCAAAACATCTAGATTTTGTCACTAATAAATTAGAGCCCAGTAATATTTCTAATAGTCAAAAATTACCACCAGAAGGAATTTAGTGAAAATGCAATTTACTCATTTAGATTTAATTACAATCGCCGAACAAGCAAGCACTGTTAACGAACGTTTGGGAACGGAATTTAAAGCTGAAGAGGCACAGGCAATAAAAAATAATGAACTTGTTAACTCTCGGATAGAAAATTGGTGTCAGGTTGTTGCCCAAGGAAATAAAGAATTATTTGAACAGCGTTTGGCTTGGGATGGTCTGGATATAGAGACTGTTAGTCAGGTACTTGGTTCTGTGCATTTGACTGAAGCTCAAGATTTACCAAGCTGGACGGAAACTTTAAAGTCTGTTTTGGAAGCAACTAACTTAGTCTCTTTAGAAATGTTAGAAAAGGGTATTTCATCAGAAAATGGTTGTTTAAAGCCCCAAGAACCTTTGCCTTTTGAAGAATTATTATTGCCCTTTATCTATGTTGCCCGTAAACAACTTAGTAATCAAGTTAGTACTAGTTACTACTTACTTTCAGATGAATCTCATGCTGTTTTAGAGCGTGGTTTGTTACATTCTTTGGCTTCTCTTTGCGCGGAAGCACTAGGATTAAATTTTTTAGTGTTTCGGACTTATAAACAACCGAGATTAACTCATCGGCTAGCGCAAATCCAGTCGGCTAAATCTCGGCAACATTACAATAGTTTTATCAGAGAGATGTTAGCAGGAGGACTGCTAACATTTTTCCAAGAATATAGTGTATTGGCACGGCTAGCTGCAACAATAACAGACTTTTGGGTAGATAGTATTAGCGAATTTATCCAACGATTAGCATCGGATTGGTCAGATATTAAAACAACTTTCCAAGATGATGGCGAACTTGGACAAGTGGTGGCTATTCATGGTAATCTTTCTGACTTTCACCACAATGGACGCTCAGTTATTGGAGTTACTTTTGCTTCGGGGCTGAAAATTATCTATAAGCCTAAAGATTTGGGTTCGGAAGAAGCTTATTTTCAATTACTAGGTTGGTTGAATGAGCAACAAATACCGCTACAATTCAAGTTACTCCAAGTGCTGAATCGTTCAACTCATGGCTGGGTAGAATATGTAGAACATTTACCCTGCGAAGATTTACAAGCAGCCAAGCGTTATTACCAACGAGCCGGAATGTTGCTGTGTTTGTTATATGTTCTAGAGGGGACAGATTGCCATTCAGAAAACATTATTGCTTCTGGAGAATATCCAGTTTTCATAGACATGGAAACTCTGATGTCTCATCAAGTTCGGGACATAGTAGGCGATGATATTAATGCCACAGCCTCAAATTTAGCTACTCAGCAAATGATGGATTCTGTGTTGCGTATCGGTTTCTTACCGACATGGAATTTAGGGCCAGATGGAGTTGTTTATGACAGTAGTGGTTTAGGTGGAGTAGGGGTACAAGAAACTAATTTTCGGGTGCGACGATGGCAGCATATTAATACAGATAGCATGGCTTTGGGTTACGAGTCTATGAAACCACCAGTGTATAGCAACATACCCTCTGTTGCTGGTGTAAGTTTATCATCAAGTCAATATGTTGCGGAATTGGTTGATGGTTTCCGCCAAATGTACGAGTTTTTGATTGCTCATAGAGAAACGCTTTTGGCTGCAAATAGTCCTTTGACAAGATTAGCCAATCAACGAGTCCGGTTTGTTTTTCGTCCCACTCAAGTATACGGTAATCTGCTCAAGCAAACCTTACAGCCCAAATTCTTGCAAAATGGTGTAGAGCGTAGTATTGCTCTTGATGTTCTCAGCCGATCGCTACTTAAATCTGAGACTAAGCCGGAATCTTGGGCAATTATAGCAGCAGAACAGCAGGCATTAGCACAGTTGGATATTCCTCTGTTTGCTACTCACTCTAATAGTGATGCTTTACCAATCACAAGCGATGTCTGCGACAGGCTACGCCTACGCACCATCAAAAAATATTTTACTCAACCTAGTTACGATCTGGTAATTGCCCGTTTACAAAAGCTCAATCAAAAAGATTTAGCACAACAGATTAGCTTTATTCACAGTTCACTCTATGCCCGCGCTGGTAACATGGTTGATGATTCATCACTATCAGCGCCATCTCAACTGAATCTCGATACCGTGTCTCCCATAACCCCAGAAGCGTTAGTAGAGCAAGCAGTTATCATTGCTGAAGAAATGCAGCAAACAGCACTACGGGCGGCAGATGGTAGCGTTACTTGGATGGGGCTGGAATATATTCCTGATGCTCAACGCTTTCAACAGCAACCTATGAGCTATGACTTGTACGATGGTAGTTATGGTGTAGCGATGTTTCTGGCTGCATTGACAAAAGTTACGGGTGATGCAGCATATAAGGAAATGGCTTTAGGGGTGGTGCAACAATTACGCCAAGTTTTACAAGGCTTAGACTATGAAGCTCAACAACAAGCTACTAAACATTTAGGAATTGGTGGTGCTAAGGGGTTAGGTTCAATTGTCTATACACTGGTGCAAAGCAGTCAATTTCTTCAAGAACACATTTTATTGAAGGATGCCCAACAAGCAGCAGCTTTAATTACACCAGCAAATATTGCTAGCGATCGCAAATTTGATATTGTATCTGGAGCGGCTGGAGCGATTTTAGGATTGTTATCTCTCTATTCCTACATCCCAGATCCAGTAGTTCTAGAGCAAGCAGTTATCTGCGGTCATCATCTCTTAAATCACCGTAGCGTTAGTAGTAATGGTATGAGAGCTTGGGCTACCCTAGACGAAAAACTTTTGACCGGATTTTCTCATGGTGCAGCTGGGATCGCCTACGCGTTATTAAGGTTGTATGGTGTCACTCAAGACACAATCTTTCTCGCTGCTGCTGAGGAAGCGATCGCTTACGAACGCAGCGTTTTTTCGCCTACAGCACAAAACTGGCCAGACTTTAGGGGTGACAAACCTGTATTTATCGCCAGTTGGTGTCATGGTGCGCCTGGTGTTGCCTTAGCACGTCTGGGTAGCTTGGGCATTCTAGATAATCAGGAAATTCGTCAAGAAATTGATATCGCTTTGCAGACAACACAAAAATTCGCCTTGCAGGATATTGACCACCTCTGCTGTGGTAACTTTGGACGCATGGATGTGTTATTAGTAGCAGCCCGCCAGCTTCAGCGCCCAGAACTGCTAAAAATCGTCCAAAAACAGGCAGCATGGGCTGTAACTAGGGCAGAAAAAGCAGGTTCTTATCAACTGTTTTCCAGCTTACTCAGAGGTACTTACAACCCTGGCTTCTTTCAAGGAACAGCTGGTATCGGGTATGAATTACTACGTTTAGCGTATCCAAATTTACTACCTTCAACGCTGCTATGGGAATGAGAGTGTTCGCTCATGGTTTTCAAAACTTACAACGTTTTGCAAGTACATGAGGTACAACCCTCCCCTTGGTAACTACGGTGTACACACAAGTCGAAAAAAGCTTGATTGACGCATTTGAGATGCGCTTACCCTGGAGCGATCGCGTCTTTGCCGGGGCGATCGCTTTAACTTTTGTGCTTATCCTACCACTAGATTGAAAAAAGTGGGGTAAATTGGAGGATAACATAGATGCTGCATATTGGCGGTTATGCCCAAAATAGATATCACAGTTTCTGAAGACCTAAAACAATTACTTGAAGAACTATCGCTTGACAGTGGGCAAACACTTTCGTCTCTAGCTGCTGACTGCCTGAAAGTTGGGGCTTATGCGGAAGTGGAAAGCCGTAACAAAGTGGAAGTGTACCGCAAAACTAGAAAGCAGCGCATGGAGCGCGAATTACAAGAAAAATCACAGGAGAACAAGTAATGCCCGTACCCAAGACTACTGACCAGCTAAAAGAATTCTTAGAGAATCACAAAGACTTTGGAAAAATTAATGGTGAAGAAGTAGTCTCTGTGAGACAAGACACAACAGAGCTTTCTAATATTTTTGTTACTAAAGATACTTATTACAAATCTATGCTACGGGGTACAGTTTTAACCTATTCCAAATCTCAAATAGCTACATCTGCACTAACTTTGTTTTTGACAGATGAATCAATTTATGGTAGGCAAATTGTACCTAAACCAGCAGATTCCGGCTGGTACAATACTGAATATGCTACCTTTGTACCAGCTAATACTTATGAATTAGCTTGTTCTAGAGCAAGAGAAATCGGCTTTAGTGAATCAGATTTACTAACTTATGCTTTAAATTTATTTGCAAATAATCCTGGAATAAACCAGATTTACGACACTTACATTGAAAACCTATGTAAACAGCACAACGTCAAAGCTGACTACGTTGAGTTAAAAATTTTGGGTTGGTTGAAGTATCAAGCACGGAAGAAAAGGCTTGAACTTTCTTTAGCTGCTGGTAAGTTTGTTGATCGCGCTAAGTTACCATAATCATTTTCTTAGAGGATAAAGGCGATCGCAGAAGCACGCATTTTAATTCTGTGGAATGCTATGAGGAGCGATCGCCATAGTATTGGAGGTAATATGAAACTTATGAAACTTGACAAACAAACTGAAATAACACTCCCTGAACCCTGCATACTTTGGGTGTCATTTTAAAGGAATAGGAATCATACTTTTAACCTTGAGTTGACCAACTTTAGGCATATTTTTTACTGCTGCTAAGATACTCTCCAAATTTTGACCAGAGCCAAGAACTATATCAGCTGATATTAAGGAAGTTCCATCAGCACAAGGGTTGACACTATGTAAATTTGGAGTAATTGAGTTATCTGCCAACATATTAAGAATAGGTCTAAGAGTATCTCGATGATCAATTATACGAAGCTGTAATTGAACTTTGGCTTTATCACAATTCCAATCAAGAGATATCCGTTGCTCAATTTTAAGATTTTTTATGTTAGGACAGTCTGTATGATGGACTCGAATCGAACGTTCGGAAGAAGTTAATATTCCAACAATTGCTTGTCTTGGTATTGGGTGACAGCAAGAAGCTATTTGAAAATTTCTATTTCCAATTCCTGTTATTAAGTCCTCTTCACCAATTGGTTTTAAGCAATTATTTTCTTGTTTGCAGGAAAATTGATGAAAAAGCTCCTGAACTTTCTGAATTCTTTCTTGACCAGAGCCTATTTTAACTGCCAATTCATCTAAGGACTTGCAGTTCAATTGCTGTGCAACGTACTCTAAGCCTTTTTTATATACGCGGATATTTTTGCCTATTTCTTGCTTTATAACTAACCAGCCTTGAGCTTGGTGCTTATGCGTTAAACTACGCATAATGCGTCTTTTAGTTGCTGCTGTCACAGGAAAGTCAAGCCATTTGGGATCTGGATTAACCTCTGGGCTTTTGACAATTTCTACGATATCTCCATTTGACAGAGGTTTGTTTAGAGGATACTCACTACCATTAACTAACGCTTCAAAGCACCGATCTCCTATGCTGGTATGTATAGCGTAGGCAAAATCAAGGGGAGTAGCCCCATTGGGTAGTCTAATTACTCTATGGTGCGGTGTAAAAACAAATATTGTCTTATCTTGATTGATTGGTCTAATTTGATCCTCAGATGCAAGTTTTATGAATGAATACAGGTTCATAATAGGTATATTAAAGTCAGAAAAATGCCGGACATTCAAGGTTACTATTTGTCGTAAGACATTTGGGTAATGTGACAAAATTGCATCAGCATTTAATTCTTTCGCCAATATTAAGCATGTTGCTTCAGATAAATCTGTATCATTTGGATAGAAATCTAGACTATTTGCCTTCTCCAAGATATCGTCATAATCGACACCTAGATTAGTAGTTCCGAGATCCAAGATTTTTTGGACAACTTGGCGAGCTTCCTGGCTGCTAAGATGCTCCCTAGCAGCCATATCTACAAGCAAAATTGAGTCTTGTGGTATGTAAAGCGTGACTTCTCCTGACTCAATCAAATTGTGCAGTTTTTCTAAATTTAATGTGCGCTGTTCAATATCTCTATTATCACCGTCCCATCCCGGCTGAGTTGCAAGAGCAAGAAGGATGTTGGAACAGCAGAAAATTTTGCACATCTCACTTACTTCTCCTATGAAATAGCTTTGGGTGATTGAGATGCTTAAGGAGATCAGGAAGAATGCTTTCTCTTTAGTCGATCTTTCACTGCACTCTTAACGTTAAACGCTGGTGGAGCTGGTACAACTAGAAGTTCTCCAGAACCAATCATTCTGAGTAAACCAGCCAGCCAGGGCTTTCCACCATAGATGCAACCGTATTGTTCAGCGATTTGGTCAAGATTCTCTCGTATCTCAGAAGACATACGCATACAAACCGTTTCGTTATCCAACTTGGGACGTTTGCCGCGTCCCAGTGCCAGTGCTTCTGTATTTGGATTTGAGTTAGCCATGACTGCAAAAATTTCTGAATATGTTAACTTTAGCAAAAATGCTTCCTAAAGCTATGAACTCTTTTCAGAGTAGCACAGGCTTTAAAAGTTTAGGTAAATTTTATCAAAAACATCACATATCTTTTACTGCTGAATATAAATATTAAATAGGTTTAGGATTTTTTTTTGCTCAACCTATGTTATGTTTGTATTTAAAATCAAGAGTCATAGGAAACAAGGCTATGCCTAGAGGTAAGGCTTATTTCGTTTGTGGCGGCTACATGTAAGACAGCCAAAAGGGGTGGCCACCAAGAGCCGCGACGACTACCTAAAAGGGAAAATTATATTTATGAAATAAAGCTAACCTAAATGTTTCTCAGGCTCCTAGATTGGTTCTCAAGCTCAAAATAAAAAACAAGATGATTAACAAACAACGCACAAATAAACAAAGCCAACTTGGATGTTTCTCAGGCTCCCAAGCTGGCTTAGTAAATCAAACTATGGAGAAAAACGAAATGGACGAAGAAGCCCAATCGATTACTCCCATTCAATCTCATGATAAGTTAGAACCTGAACTTAATGTAAATCCCGACATTCAAGCAAATCAGAAATCTTCACTTTGGAAATTTCGGGAGTTATGCAAGTTCTGGCAGCCAATCCTGGGAACCAGTGCAGCAATAGTTTCCTTGTTAGTGGCATTAGCTCAAATATTCTAGGGAGAATAGGGGTATTAGTAGCAGACATCCTCTAAAAAAAAAGGCGATCGCGATTTGAGAGTGTATAACCTGCTTCTGCGCGATCGCCCATCTCCAGTTTCTTACTTCAATCCAGACTGCTCTTTACTTTTGAGCTTGTCACTCTCAAAAGTAACGGTGATTTTGGAACCATCAGGATTTTCCCAGACAAAGGTTGCCATTGTTGCAGAACGGCTGACCTCGACACCTCGGCTCAAGATTGACCGCACATCCGTTAATGACATTCCTACTCTCAACTGTTCATACTCTGCACGACCAAAGAGGCGAAGTTGAACTTGGGCAGATGGTTCAAGCTGCTGAGGATGAAAAGCAGCTTGAAAACCATACGATAAATAACTGAGTATTACTACTATTACTCCAGTTGGAATAACGATCTTTATATCTGCCTTTGCCAGTAATCGAGCGAGAATATTATTAGATTGTGTGGGGTTGTTTTTATTAACCATTGAAGTAACTCCATAAAGTTTATTGTTTGGTGCTAGTTTGGTGGCCGCCAAACTAGCTTTAACTGTCATACCAACTTGTACTTGATACAAAGTAGGCGTTCTTGGGTTTTGCTTTTTCAGCAAATTTAGTAACCTCCTTTTTCTTGCTGATAATGTCACCAGGTGTACAAACTTAGTCAGTCAACCTTACTGGGTTTGTTATTCCCACTCACAGAAATATTTAGTGGAGTTTTTAATGGGAGAAACAAAACCGTTCACAAATAGAGTTCCCTGCATAGCTTTTGTCAGGGTTGATAGCGTTTGGTGAGCAAAGATAACCACCTCCTCAAATAACTTTGTCAACTTGTTCTATGTGGGTTAAGTATCACCACCTTCTGTAGTAACTTCGTCAACTTGACTTAACTGTTATTCCCAACCTGTAGTAACTGCCCTGCTAATCTCCAGGAACTCATAACTCAGAGTTCCTTATGGTTTGCGTTAGAGGTGAAGGGCGCAGTTTTCAATTCTTTTCCCCCTCACGGGGATGAAAACTATCACCTTCAGCTGAAATTCCGGCCTTTTTAATTGGAGTCTGTCTAACTTTGGTTTCAAAACAAAGCCAATTGGCTTGCGTGACTATAATGTTGATGTTGCACTTCAGATTAAAAACAAAAAACCCAGTCGTTGTGACTGGGCTTTTGTGGGATTAAAAACAAAAAACCCAGTCGTTGTGACTGGGCTTTTGTGGGGCTATATTCCCCTGTTTATTTATAGAAGTTATTTATAATTCAGCATTCTGATAGTTACTACCACCTGGGCGCTGGTAATTTCGGACAACTGTGCTTGGTTCTAAAAATTTCCTTCCATACAACGAGCGATCGCACGGCTTGGTGATGAGGAAACCAGAAAACAACTCATAGAAGATGCGAAAGTCCTAAATCTCTCACTGAGCGAAATCAAGCGTAAGATTCAAGAAATTGAGCAGCAGTCTAAATCAGAGTCATCAAAGCAAACAGAATCGGCATCCATAAAAGAGCGTGTTGATGATACTTTCCAACGCTTCAAAAAAGCGAAAGTGTGGGATGATCCGAAGAAAAAATTCAAAGTAGAGAAGTTGTTAGCTCAGTTAGATGCACTGATGCAAGACGACAATCCAAAGTAAACCAATGTGGTAATTCTCGAAACTATTCAATTTGCTGTCTAAGGGATGGCGACATAATCATTAGCCCTCGCACAACTTCTTCAGGAGTAGCCGTGCCATCAATTATCTTTGGTATAATCGCTATCACTTCCAAAGCCAGGTTCGTAGGAATTCCCCTTGCTTCTAACCGCTTCAACTCCAAAACATCAATCCCTGCTGCCAATCCCTCTAAATACTCTTCTACACTCACTCCTAAGTTTTCAATCTTCGACATGGGTATAATTGGTTTTTTGTTTGACTTCTATATTCAAGCATCTATTACGTGGCTATCTCACAGTGCGATCATGTCAAAGTGCGGCGCTGCGAGGTATGCAACAGCTACAGCTACAGCCTGAAATTTCCTCTAAGAAAAAGGTCTGCATCCCAGTCAAATCCCAATATGGTTTCGTGTTATACGATCGCTCCCCTCAACCATTCCACTTCTCAAACCCATTGAGTATCAAACGCATCTTGCCCAGTTCCATAAATCAAGTTACCGTATTCCTGCCAATTGGCTACTTCTTGAGCTTCAATTTGGGGCGCGTGCAGAACAGCGAGATTTTCTTCTAATTGCTGCCTAGTTTTGGGGGCGGTGAGCGCCAGACGCACCCGTGGATGATTTAGCGCATAGCGATAACAATCTGCTGCCGTAGGTAACTTTCCGTGCCAGTTGTGATGACCTTTGAGTAACGTTCCCCAGCGCGTGCAAGTGAATGCCACCACGGGAATACCAACTTTTTGAGCGGCAGGCAAAATATCTTCTTCAGCCTTGCGATGTGCCATATTGTAACGGTGCATTAACACATCACACTGATGATGCTCTATCATTTCTAAAGCAATAGCTCGGTTGTGTGTAGTGACTCCGACATAGCGCACAACTCCAGAGTTCTTCCACGACCGAAGTTCATCAAGCAACACCTGAACCTGGGTCATGTCATCAGCAGGGGAGATATATTCAATAAAAAATACATCTACATGATCGACATTTAAACAATGGCGCACAGAGTCGAAGTAAAGGCGTAAAGATTGTATATCCCGATTTTCACTCCCGGTTGCCACCAAGACCTGCTCACGCTTTGTTAGCAAGAGAGATTTTAAGCCGCCCAAAAAGTTTTTAGATTCCAAATTGTAAAAGAAAAAGTAATTAATTCCCGCCTCAAATGCTAACAAAACAGTTGCAGCATCTATCGATTGCCCTGCTAAACCCAGAATGCTTGCTGGTTGCCCTTGTAGTGTTGATAATTCCACGGTCAACTATCCGACTTCTTACTTTCAGTGTATTACGCCAGTACGATGCTAGTGAGGACATCATCAATGAATGTTAATTTTTGAGCGTTCACTCCTTCTAGCTTGTCTACAGAAGGCTTCGCTTGGCGCTGGCAATGCGAGTTTCAAGGAAGGAAATGTGAGATGTGCTTGGGGCGATCGCTATAAAGTGGGCGGGTACGCCATCGCACTGAGAGACTTCGTAATGGGGTGCGACGGCACAAAGCGATCGCCGCAAAGCAAATGGTAAAAATGCTTGAATCAAACACAAAGTAAGCAATTAGTTGCTGGAGTTTCTTACTTTTGTAGCCACAGTTAAGTAATGTCTTTTTTGGTCACTGCATTGAGGGCATTTGTAATTGCTTCGTCTAATTCTTGATATGTTCTAGCAGCAAGCGATGCCTGCGGCGGGCTACCCCTACGCAAAAATTCTTTCACCCCAGATATTTGCATTCCGCCCAATTCGGCAGATTTGAACTGTCACCAGCCAACTACACACCATAGATTTACACCCCGGAGCTTGCGTATACAGCAATCTGGCACTGACCAAGACACCCATTCCAAAACGCTTCACCATCAGCAATCTCTATAGCATCTCCGATTTTTGAAACTGAACAATTGAGCGCAATCACTCTCAAAACCCAACAATTCACTCTATCCACTGCACCCAATCAGGAGCAGCTGCAACTAACTGACCAAATTTCTCCGGCTGCACCTCCTCAAACCGTACCATCACTCCAGGGCGCTTATCACTTGTTAGAGTTTTTTCGATTTGTAATAATTTAAAGATAAGTATCGTATTTTACACAAAAATAAATAGAGATCGTATGATTTTTGTTGGTGAAAAGTAAGGTTTTTGAGGAGGATAATGTAATGCGCTTACCGACTCGACAGCAAAGACACCAACAATTAATAGAGCAATACGTCATATCGCGCCGTACTATGCTTGCGCTGTTAGGTTTAGCCTGTACCCCTGGTTTGGAAAACTTAATCCGAAGCGATACTCAACCTTCAAAGCCAAGCCCTCCTGGTAATGGGCAGATCCCGACTTTACCGCAGTACGATCAACTGACGACTCAGCAAGAGCGTCAACAGCAGCTAGAACAAACACGTCAACAATATCAGGTCGCATTGCGGCTACCGACTGCTGTTCGTGTGGCAACTTTACCAGCTCAAGAGGTTTTTTCCCAAGGGTATAACAATAATCGTGCAACTTTGTCAGAGAAAATAGCAGCAAATCAACAAGCATTTTTGCAGAATCCGCAGTCATTTCTCAAGTTGTCAGACTACGCAGCGGTTTTTCCGGTTTTACCTTTACCAGATGTTGCCAAGACCTTCCGCAGCGATGCCACATTCGCACAACATCGGCTTTCTGGCCCCAATCCAATGGAATTAACCAATGTCTTGGCACTTAATTACAGTCTGACTCAAAAACTCTCAATAACTGATGAGATTTTTCAAACTGTGCTCAGAAGGGTATATCGAAAAGGATACATTAGGGAAACTCTCAAAAGTGCCATTCAAAATGGCAATCTCTTTGTTGCCGATTATGCGTTACTTGATAGTGATACTGTTACCCCAAAACAGAATCGATTTCTCACCGCCCCAATCGCACTCTATTATGCTGATGGCAACCGTAGGGATTCGCGTTTAATGCCTATCGCTATCCAGCTAGGACAAGTGCCTGGAATAAGTCTGCTTTTGACACCGATGGATGGAGTGGACTGGACTTTAGCTAAACTGATTACTCAGATGGCTGATTTTTATACCCATGAGTTAGTACGTCACTTAGGTCAGACCCATCTTGTTTTAGAACCAATTGCTTTAGCTACTGTTCGTGAACTAGCCGCTCGGCATCCTGTGAATGTGCTTCTAAAACCCCATTTTGAGTTCACAATGGCAATCAATGCTTTGGGAGATCAAGTACTGATCAATCCTGGGGGATTTGTGGATATCATTCTGGGAGGTACGCTGGAAAGCTCACTCAAACTAGCCAATCAAGGTGTAAGCCAAGTTTTTCACAACTTTAGTGACTTTGCACTACCAACGAATCTACGCCAGCGTGGTGTGAATGAGCGTTCTGTATTACGAGATTTTCCCTATCGTGATGATGGATTGCTAGTTTGGAAAGCTTTAGAAGAATATGTTAGTCAATATGTGGGAATTTATTATAAATCTAACCGAGATGTCCGGGAAGATTTTGAACTGCAAAATTGGATACAAGCTTTACAAAGACCCATTAGTGAGCAAGGTTTTGGTGTTGTTTCTCTGCCACGCTATTTGACCAAGCGCGATCAGTTGATTGATTTATTAACACAAATCATTTTTACTGCTGGCCCACAGCACTCAGCTATTGGTTGGATTCAATACCAATATATGGCTTTTATTCCTAATATGCCTGGAGCAATTTATCAGCCTATTCCCACAAGTAAAGGAATCATAGGGGAAGAGAACTTAACTAGTTTCCTCCCTGGTGTTCAGGCAACTTTTGCTCAGACCAACCTCATGGCATCAATTGGTACTAAGCAAGATCCCAAAGCATTTACAGATTTTGGCGTGAATAGTTTTCAAGATTGGCGAGCTATTAATGTTCTTAAAGGCTTGCAAGACCGTCTCCAAGGTTTAGAAACAGTTATCGAACAACGCAATAAACGTCGAATTGAATGTTACCCTGCTTTTCTACCCTCCCGGATGGCTAACAGCACAAGTGGTTAACGTTCTACCTGGCTACTTTTGGGGATAATCTGCTGCGCTAATAAGGAATCTCTGATTAAGAGCGATCTATCGCCATTACACGAATGGCACGCTTGATAACGGCAAACCCTCCAGGGCAAACGCACGGGATTTCTAAAACCCCTGCTGGATAAGGATATTGACCAAAAAATCGGCTCAATTAAAAAACGCCGAAACCCTTGCTATTAAAAGATTCTTATACTTTAGATGCGCATGATTATCTAAAAAGATTATTTGAGCTAATGAAATTAACAAAGCGATTAATCATTAGAACCTCTGGAGCTAAATTGATATTTATCTTAGACTACATACGGCACAATCTGTTTTCCAGAAATACACTGGAAGTAGAGCAACTTGCTAGTGCCCAATCTGTCCTTTATTAGCTCACCATCAGCCACGCCGACAGCTTTACCGACCAGAGACAGATTAGCTCTTGGTCGAACGGCAGTAATGTTTTTCAGTTGTTGCGGCAACTGATGAAGCGCAATCACCCCGCTTTGGTAACGAACGCCCCCTTACAACCCGAACAGCGTCGCCAACTAATAGACCTCTTGCAGAATTATTTTATGGTAAACAATACCTCTGCCAATTTACGAGGTTACAGCGTGGGTAGAAGAAGGATGAATACGTCCTAAAGAAGTAAGCTTGGCAAAAATTTTGGCTAATAAAATAGGCTCAGGGATTTCTGGAAGCATTTTTAACATTTCACTGACATATCGAAAGCCGCGATAATAGGCTTTAACGTCAATAATGCCGGAGCCGGGATTGAGTTGACGAAAATCAGCGAGAAGATGGTGGGATAAATTGACCATAAAGAATGCTAAATTAGCAGCATTAGTTACCGCAGTTTGATTAAGGTTCATAAAGTCTTCCAATCCCCAAAATTGCTTGGCATCACGGAAGTTAAACTCGATTTGAAAACGGAGTTTGTAGTAATCAATTATTTTGTCGAATGATAATTCTAAGTCGCTAGAAAACAGAATTACATGGCTGCAAGCATTAGTTTTAAGATCGGTTTTGACCAAAAGCACTACATTGAGAGCCTGGGCAAATTCTTTGTGGAGAAGAGTGGCTTGATAAATATTAGTTTGAATCTCATCCTCAATAGCACTTTTACATAAGTATTGGTCAGGTATATTAAGATAGTCTAGTTTGTCACCGTATTTACGACGGGAGCGTTTATTGGAGTCTGGTTGTTCATAAGGGACGTATAATGCTGAATCATGGCGCAACTTGGAAATTATGTGCAAGTTAACTTGCCGCGTCATTTGCAAAGCATTATTGTTACCAAAATGACCATCTACTACCAAGTAGGTTAGGGGGATAAAGTTAGCTAATAACTTGAATAGTGAACTAATCATTTTCTGAATTAATATTAATTCAGATGTTAATATGACTTCCTTTTTGTTTTTATTTTTACTTCCTTTCGGTCGCCCACGCCCACGTTTTTCTTTTTTGTTTGGTTTCTCGACTGCTGGGGTACTATTTGTTTGACTATCTTTTTTTATTACCTGTTCTATCTGAATCGGAAATGAGTGCCTCTGTTCAACACTTACTAATGATAATACAAAGAAAGATAATCCTGATATCGGTTTACTGACTAGGCTGGAAAAGAACCTATCTAATCCATAAGTCTGTTTACCTGATTTGCTGACTACAACTTCATCTCCTGCCAGCAAATATACTTCATTCTTTCGCCACAAATGTTTACGAAAAAACAGCCAAAACAATGTTGCCCAAGGTATTACTGTTCCAAAGAATCTCAACATTGTTCGATAACTACCACCAATCCCTGCAAGGGCGAGACATTCCCAACATGGTGACTCGGCCGCTCATTGCTAACATTGCCAGAATTATCTGGTTCATTCGGCGCATCGTCGTAGCGTTGATCTGCGGTAGCAAGCATTGTAACAGTGATAAAATGTCGAGCATGGGCTGTTTGTGGGTTTTGAGTTGTCGTTGTGAGAGACAATAACTCTACTACGGCAGCCCTCTCTCTTCAAAGTTTGCGATCGCACCCAAGCTTGGAAATTTATGCGAAGACAATAACTCTATTACATCATCCTTCTCTTTTCATCCTCTTATTTTGGCTAAGGTATTGGGTAAAGTAGAGGGTTTTGAGATGAATTGGCTTCACCAATGCGATACGAACAAACAAAGCGACTGTCCAATCGAGAATTTAAACGTCTGGTTGGGGTACAAAGACGGACATTTGATGAGATAGTCAAAAGACCTCTTGCAAAAGTCCTAAATGCGTGGGACAAGTAGGTTAGAGTTGGGTAGCATCAATGACTTACGAACAGGTAAAGAGTCTAAAGTCAGAAGACTTTAAACGCTTGTGTGGTGTGAGGCCAGATACTTTTAACCAGATACTGGAGGTACTGCGATCGCACAGTCAGCCAAAACAGAAAACAGGAAGACCAGGTAAATTAAGCTTAGAAGACCAATTGTTGATGACATTGGAATATTGGAGAGAGTACCGTACCTACTTTCATATAGGTCAATCCTGGGGAATAAATGAGTCTACAGCTTACCGAATTATCCGAAAAATAGAAGATACGCTCATGAAATCTCGGATATTTACTCTTCCAGGCAAGAAAAAACTCACTACTTCTAATTATCAGTTAGAAGTAGTAGTAGTTGATGTAACAGAAAGTCCGATTGAACGCCCTAAAAAAACAAAAAAAGTTCTATAGTGGGAAAAAGAAACAGCATACATTGAAGTCACAGGTAGTGGTAGACCAAGCGAATGGTCAAATCATCTGTACCGCTCATGGTAAGGGTAGAGAGCATGATTTTCGTATATTTAAAAACAGTAAAGTTAGGTTGAGAGAAAACATAGAATACTTGGGAGATAAGGGTTATCAAGGGATTCAAAAACTACATGCAAATAGTCGGATTTCCAAGAAAAAACCTAGAGGAGGTACGTTAACTTGTGAAGATAAAAAGAGTAATCAAGAATTAGCTAGTATCAGAGTTTTAGGTGAGCATGTCAATCGCAAGCTGAAGATATTTAAAATTTTATCCCTGACTTACAGAAATCGCCGAAAAAGATTTAGTTTGAGGTTTAATCTGATTGCTGCTCTTTACAACTACGAGCTTCACCTCCCCCAAAACGAATTTGTCTGAGCGACTTTTGCAAGAGGTCTAATGAGCCACATCAGTTCGTTCTAAATCTTTAGCTATACTAGCGAGGCAATGGTTGTGAGTCTACAGCGATTTGATTTTTTCCCCGATGAAATATCCCTTTTGTCGCCAGTCGCTTCCCCTACATCGGTGGTACAGCGAATCGCAGCCCGGCCATCGCGTCAGCGCGGTATTGTGTTGACCGAACACGGCTGGAAGAAGCTCGTGGGGATGAAAGTGCTGCAAAACCAGCACGGAGAATGGCATACTTATGAGCTACTCGGCGATCGCACGCTGCTGAGTCCGCGCACTGTTTCCAAGATTGTTGGGCGTGAGGTCGGTGTCGATCGTCACACGCTCAAGCAATTCTTTGATGCCTTTGACTTATTCTTGGAAAGCGATGACTACTGCTTGAAGAGTTGTGGTGCAAAAAAGTCCTCAAATCCTGGCTACAAAGCTGTAGCATTTGTATTTCATTTCCAACTATAGATTGAGATTGGCGATTCCCCGTTGGAAGGCTGTAACGACTGCTTGAGTGCGATCGCTCACGCCGAGTTTTTGTAAAATGTTAGTGATGTGAAACTTAACGGTTCCCTCGGTAACGCTTAACGTTAAACTGATCGCTTGAGTGTTTTTGCCTTTGGCTAACAGCTTAAGCACATCATTTTCATGATCGCTCAGTTGCGGTCTACTCATGCGATCAACCAATTTTGCACCTACAATCACCGGAATATACTTTTGTCCAGCGTGTACGGCCCGAATTGCCGCTAATAACTCACTGCGATCGGCATCTTTGAGGAGATAGCCTTTGGCTCCAGTTTGCAGTCCGCGATAGATGTCTTCGTCGCCATCGTAGGTTGTGAGAATGATGATGCGAGCGTCGGGGTAGTCTTTGAGAATCGCGGTAATGGCTTCAACTCCGGTCAATTCTGGCATCCGTAAATCCATCAGGGTAACATCAGGACGTAGCGCCCGGAATTGCGCGATCGCTTCGACACCCGTTTTGGCTTCGCCGATGGGTTCTAGACCTGGTTCAGAATGCAGCATGGTGGTTAAGCCAGTTTGCACAACCGGATGGTCATCGACTACTAAAACGCGGATGTTGTCAGATAAAGTCATAACAATGAGCAAGTGAGTGGAATCTGAATAAGAATGCAAGTCCCTTGTCCGGGTTGACTGTGGAGGGTGAACTTTCCACCCAGACGATCACAGCGTTGTTGCATTCCCAGCAATCCAAAGCCCCCGCGATCATGAGCCGACGGTAGATGGAATCCTATCCCATTATCTCGAATACAAAGCGCGATCGCATCTACTCCAAAGGTGAGTTCGATCTGTAACGTTTGCGCTTGAGCGTGACGCAGAGTGTTGGTGGTGGCTTCTTGTCCAATTCGTAACAGATTCATGCCGATATCGGGTGGCACAAGCACAGGTGTTCCCACGATCGCCACATCGATTTCCACAGAAGTATGCAGCGTCAGTTGAATCAGCGATCGCTGTAACGACCCCGCTAAATCCCGGTATTCTTCAGCGTCGGGGTGCAGTGACCAAACTAAACGCCGGGATTCGCCCAGTCCAGCCCGTGCCAGGGTTTTGACTTGCTCAATGATATCCCAGGCGATCGCAGCATCAAGATTTGCGTAATACTGAGCGTTGTTGAGTTGCAGCGTAATTCCGGTAAAGGTTTGAGCCAGTGTATCGTGAATTTCCCGTGCTAACCGATTTTGTTCTTCAACGATCGCAACTTGTTTCGCCTCTTGAGCCAACCGCGTCAGTTGCAGGGCTAACACGACTTGCTGCGCCAGGGCAGTAACTAGACGTAAGGCTTCAGGGGAATAAGAATGACTTTGCATGTGACAGATCACAAACACACCCAGAAAGTCTTTCCCAAACATCAGAGGAACCACCAGCATGGTTTGCACACCGTCGCGCACAGTTGACAAGCCTCGAAAGATTTCCGCGTCTGGATGGTTGAGGAAATCTAAGTAGACAAACGGTTGGTTGTGATCCTCTATCTCCCGAGCCATGATAGTCAGGGCAGACAAAGGAATGGGATCTGGGTTAAAAGGAACGAGCGGCTCAGGCGCAAGCTGAAGGTTCCAGTGGCTTAAGTGCAGCGTTGTCGTAGTGTGATCGGCATCTTCTAACCAGATATCTGCAACAGATGCCTGAAGCTGCTCGACGATCGTGGCAAGGACTTGTCCCAAAAATTTGTCGAGTTCTGGCTCGGTGGAGAGAAGAGCGAGGGTGCGCTGGAGTGCCATCTGCTGCCCTTGGGCGATTAATTCGGCTTCTTTACGCTGGCCGATGTCTTGTATAACGGAAATCAGGTAAGCTGGGTTTCCCTTGGCATCGCGGACGAGTGAAGTGGTTAGGCTTGCCCAGAGCCAGGAGCCATCTTTGCGAAGGTAGGGCTTCTCGGTTTGGTAGGCAGACAGTTCGCCGATGACTAAGCGTTGCACCGAAGCGTAGATCGTCCGCCAGTGTGTCGGGGTGGGTGAGGTCGGCACAGGTGAGCGATCGCAGTTCAGAGTTTGTATAGCCCAGCATATCGCAAGAACACTGGTTGATTTGCACCCAGCGACCCTCTAAATCAGTAATCGTCATGCCGATGGCGGCTTGCTCAAAGGCACGACGGAAGCAATGATCACTCTCGATCAGGGCGTTTTTAGTCTGTTGCAGGAGCAGGATTTTGGCTCGCAGCGCTGCGTTGAGGGTTGTTAATTCTGCGGCACGGTCTTGCGCGCCTGTTACTTGGTCTTGCAGAGCCAATTCTCGTTGCCGTAAAGCAGCCACTTCCGCCTGAAAAGCGGCGTTCTCCTGCTCTAGTTGAGCGATGCACTCTTGTAATTGCTGCAACTCATTCGGCTGCATTTGCATATTGACCTCTTATCCTCGTCTGCAACAAACCCCCTCGATATTGTTTTTCCCTGTATTAAAACTGCTTGTATGGTGTTTTAAATAGTATATTTTTTTACATATAAAAAATATTTAAAATCAATTTTAGCATAGCTTATGCTGCAATTGATACTTAAAAATTTGCTTGCTCCCACAAGGGTAAAATTAACAGTTATTAGCTGGTCGCTCATTCTTGTAGTAAGCTTTGGTATATTTTTGCCAGCAAATAATCAAGGATAGATTTATTGTTTTATTAGTATATTTACGGTGATTAATTAGCAAATATTTATGCATATCGAGAGTGAGTGAATCGCAGCATCCGCTTGTGGATGGAGTTTTTCATTGAGGTGTATAATCCGGCGAAAGGAAATTCTGAGGAGGTGAAACAACAATGTTTTCCCACTGCTTAGCCCTGTTCTGTCACTCTCCGAAAACATTTGCCATTTCTGAATTCTAGAGCTTTTATCTACCAAAGGTTCACACAATTTTTTTCTAATAATAAATACAACACCCATTTTTTTTCTAATAGGATAGCTTGTATTAATTGCCTGATGAGGCTTCTAGCGATTACCCTCCCGGAGAGTGACAAAAGCGTCTGAGGAAGCGATCGCATTCCCAATGGATGTAAAGAAACATTTCTGTTTCTTGAAAGCGCCCCACCGGCAGCGATCGCCACCCGTTACTGATGTAGAGAAACTTTTATAATGAAAAGTACCCTGACAGCTAAAACCGAATCCTCAGTAGTGCTTTTAAGCCTGCTTGAAAGCGTGGTTCTGGGCTTTTATGGTTACTATATTGGTGAAGTGGCCAAAGCCACTATCCCGTTCAGAAGATTATCTAATAAAACCAGCCCAGGTCAGGGATCTCATTATGATTTAACCCTAGAGTTCAGATTAATTCTAGGCAATTTTGATGTGTGAAAATTTATGCAATATAGAAATTTTCACCATTTTTAGCGTTTCTAACCTGTAAGTGTGGAGCAAAGAGTTTCTCAGAAGAGGGTTAGGTGATTTCTGACAAAGAATATACCCTCCTTTGACGAGTTTCGACACAACGACCGACTCAGTGCATCGCTTCGCTCAACTCTCGAACCCGAAAGTTGGTTAAGCGAAGTCGAAACCAACGGCGGCGGTAGATTTATTAACGGAAATTGCCTTAACTTGCGCTTTAACTGTGCAAACGTGACTACTTAGCAAGATTGGTAGTGAGATCGTAGAAATAGATTTCAAACATCAATTCAATCGGGAGAATCAACATGAGACTGACTGATCCTGAAACGAGCGAACAAACCATTAGACATCTGGTGAAATTAAATATGCGTAATCTGAAACCCTTGTAGAGACGTAGCACTGCTACGTCTCTACATTCATTGTCGAAGATGTCTATTAACTCTGGATGGCTAACTGCGATCGCGGTTCTCATAATTGTGTTGGGAATAATTGACGATTCGCGTTTCCTTTCTTTGCTATTGTTGCCTCAACAGTAGCGTTTGGCTGGGTGTTGATCATTGCTGGAATCAGTTTAGTCAGAGGGTAAATTGATGGACGAAAAAAGATTCAACAGCATTCTCTTCCCGAAGTTGAGCGATGCCCAAATTGCCCAGATTGAAAAGTTTGCTCAACTGAAATTATACAGAGACGGGGAAGTTATCTGTGAAGTCGGCGATCGCGACTTCTGTTTCTCTGTGATCAAGTCGGGCAAAATGGCGATCGTCGATCGCTCTGGTGGCGAAGAAAAGATAATGGCTGTTGCCCAGGAAAAACAGTTTACGGGTGACGTTTCCCTGTTGACAGGCGATCTTGCCGTTTTGAGCGCGATCGCCCAGGGAGATTGCGAAGTCTACGAAGTTGCCGCCGCCGATCTCAGACAAATCCTGCAGGAAAGCTCTAGCTTGAGCGACATCATTCTGCAAGCGTTTATTGCCCCAATACCTGGAAGAGTTGGAAGACTTTACAGGTCTTAGAGTAATTGGGTCTAGATTTTCGCGTGACACCTTTCGCATTCGGGATTTTCTGGCTAAAAACCGTGTCATGTTCACCTGGCTCGATCTGGAGAATCATCAGCAGGTTGATATGTTGCTCAGGCAGCTTCAGATTAGCGAAGCCGATACGCCTGTTGTCGCTTACAGAACCCAGTGGATCTTAAAAAACCCAACCACAACCGAATTAGTCGAACGGCTGGGCATCAAAAAACCAATTCAGGAGACGCTTTACGACTTAGCTGTTGTGGGTGCGGATCAATGGCAGTACAGTTTATTCATCAGTATTTAGTGAAAATTTGACTTCTATTCCTTTTGACTTGTATTCGTTAAGTTGCGGCTTAACAAGTCAAACATGTCAGTAGAACTGACAGCAATCAGTAAAAATGAGGGCAGAAATTTATCATTTTACTGAACGGAAGACCGAAATGACACAAATAGAAGCAACACCAAAGATTGCCCTCGTTGGTGGCGGTCCTGCCGCACTGACTGCCGCGATCGCCCTCGCCCGTCGCGGCATTCGGACGACGTTTTTCGAGCGTGATGCTCATCCAGAGGTTGCACCCCGCTTCAACCCGGATCGCTCCTACGCCATAGACATCACTGGGCACGGACTCAACGCACTGCGCCACATTGATGCTTGTACTTACTTTGATGAAAAGATGATTCGATTTCAGGGAATCAAGCTGGGGAGAGAGGCGGGGGAGTGGAACTTACCGGGTTGGATTGGATCGCGTGGCGATATTGTGCGATCGCTGATAAGCTAATCGGCACTTAAGTTGCATAATAATAAGATGAAGCAATTGAAAAGCAACTATGCCGCCACCAGCCAATAACTTTTGAACGCTAAAACAAGTTAGCAGGTTACAGCAAGCTCTAAAAGAGAGCGAGCAACCCCACGTCAGAGAAAGAATTCTAATTATTCTGCTACAGAATGATGGGAAACCACAACACGAGATTGCTAAATTTTTAGGTTGTTCACCCAGAACAGTAGCATACTGGTGTATGCATGGGGAGCCAGATGATTTAGAAACTTTACGTAATAAAAGAGAATACGAACATTATCGAAAAGCTACTCCAGAATATGTTGAACTTTTATTAAAAACTGTTGATATAGAACCATCGACTTTAGGATATGAATTTGGCAAATGGACAGCAGAGCGACTAGCTACATATTTAACCGAGAAAACAGGTATTGACTTAAGTAGTTCTCAGGTGAGGAGGATATTAAAGCGAAAAAAGTATAGTTATATTTGGGCTAAATATGATCTAGAAGATAAACAAGACGCGATAGAAAGAGCAAAGTTTAAAGAGAAACTGACGCAATATTTATCAATAGCACGAGAACAGCCAGAACGATTACAGGTATGGTTTTGGGACGAAAGCGGTTTTAGTTTACGTGTGATTCGACGTAAGAATTGGGGTAAAAAAGGAAAGCGTAAAAATGTTCCAGGGCAACGGCGTTGTGGTCGTGTTAATGTGATGGGAGCAATCAGAGAATTTGACCGAAAACGCGTATGCTTTTTTGTGAAAAAAGGTAATGCAGAGATTTTTTATAAGCAATTACAACAATTAAATGAATTAATCAAACAAGAATCGGTAAATCAAGGAAATCATTCAGAAGAATTTGCCAAGTATGGGCCGAAGATTATTTTAATTTTAGATAATGCTAGTTTTCATAAACGCAAAGATATTCTCGCTAAAATATCTCAAGAGTTTCCGAATTTTGTTTTAGAGTTTTTGCCTGCTTACAGCCCTGATTACAACATTATCGAGTTAGTTTGGCACTCATGTAAAGAATATATTGCTCATCGCTTATTTAAATCAGTAGATGAATTACAATCACTACTAGATAAGCTGTTGAATCAAGGCGAGTTAGTGATTAAGTGGTATCGGCACATCAAATATAAAGGTAATTTTAGCTATATTGCAGCTTAAATGCTGATTAGCTTATTGAAGTTGTAATTATAATTCGGTTGGGATTGGCTTGAATTTCTATAAAACTTCGCCCAGTATTTGATTCATCAAGAGCATCAATCGCATTGGCTAGAATATTCATAAATACCTGATTTAACTGCCCAGCCTTAACTTGCCAAGTATTATCTTGGGGAAGAATTAGAATAGATATATGAGTTAAGGCGATCGCGTGATTCATATTTCTATTCTGCAATGCCCTTTCGCTTTTCCAATTTTTTGATTAAATCTGTTTTAAGTTGCGGCTTAACAGGACAAACATAGCAGTAGAACTGACAGCAATTAGTAAAAATAAATGCAGGAATTTATCACTGCACTGCTACGGAGGATCGAAATTACAAAAATACAGGAGTTCGTTCGACACGGAGAAATTCAAGGTGATCACGCCGATCGCCTCAGCTCCGGTACCGCCTCTGGGATGAACTTCAAAGGCAACTGGTCAAAAGCTGGTATCGAGGTCGATATCACTGCCCAGCAAACCGGACCCTTGTTGCCCAATCTCGGTAACGGTCTGTTCGCGGCTCTCGGTGGCATGACCTACCACTATGCGCTCCCGACGATGAGCGCCACTGGAACGGTGTCCATCGGCGGCGAGCGGTACAAAGTTACCGGGGATGCCTGGCTCGATCGCCAGTGGGGTGTAGTGCCGCGCTTCTTCAGCACCGAATTGAAAAAGTGGGTCTGGTTTGGCATCATCCTCGACAATGGCGATCACATCAGCGTGTGGGAGTTCATCGAGGCTGGTCGCCCCGTACACTCTTGGGCAACGGTAGTGCGACCTAATGGCGCTGTTGAAGTTGTCTCCTGTGAACCATTGACGGCGAATGCATCGAAGCCGTGGAAAAGTCTGGAGACTGAACACGTCTATCCCATCGACTGGGACATTCGGATTCCTCAGTTGGATGGGCATCTGATCATTAGACCAGACGTTGTTGAGCAGGAGTTCGTCTCCCCGGCTGGAATGCACAAGTACGAAGGGTTTAGTGCCATCACCGGGACGCTTCGTGGAAAAACGGTCACTGGTCGAGTCGTCATTGAGATGGTTGCTGACTGGTTATGAGGAGTCGGTCTGCATCTACCCAATAGGCTGGAGCGTCTCGATTCCGGCACTGAAGGCGCATCTCGAATAGCGCGTGTATAGTCAGCATTTACCCAAATTTGAAATCTTAGATTGTTTACTAATAGTGGAGTTTGATGTTAATTGAATGCCATTTTGTATAAAACCGAATGCCCTTTGCTTTCCAGACTCAGAGGATGAAGTGAGTGATTCAAATCAGCTAACTGTAATTTTGGGTGGTGGTTTCACAGGATTGTTCACTGCTCTTTACCTCAGCCAGCACCGATATTCTGGTCGAGTCCTCCTCATTGATAAATCGGAGCGATTTATCTTTAAGCCGTTGCTGTATGAGTTTCTCAACGGACAGATGGATGGTAATCAGGTCTGGCCCAGATACCAAAAACTGCTGCAAGGCACTGACGTTACTTTTTTGCAAGACACGCTGTGTCAAATCGACTTGACAGAGCGAAAGGTGGAATTAGTCTCTGGATTGCATTACACCTACACCCATTTGGTGTTGGCAGTGGGAGGCGCAGTTGGCTACTTTGGCACACCGGGAGCGGCTGAATATGCTTTGACATTTTGCACAGGAGAGGATGCATTAGCGCTACGGCAGCGCATTGTCCAGTGCTTTCAACGCGCCAGCCAAACTAAAGACCCCCAACTGCGTCGAAAATTGCTGACGATCGCCGTAATTGGGGCAGGCCCAGCAGGTGTTGAACTCGTAGCCACTTTGGCGGATAGCTTACCTGTTTTCTATACCCAATTTGGCGGCGATCCTCAAGAAATTCGGATTGTGCTGATGAATCGCAGTGCAGATATTCTCGCGGGTGATATCAATGTTCGCCTACGCGAAACAGCCCGATCTGCCCTGCAAGAGCGGGTGATTCCGGTTGAGTTGCTGATGGGGGCTACGGTAACAATGCTGCATCCAGGTCAGATTGAGTATACCCATGACGGTCAGCTTGCTGTTTTAGAAGCTGAAACGATAGTTTGGACGGCAGGAACAGCACTACATCCGCTGATTAAAAATCTTCCCATTCCGGAAACAGACCGCGATCGCCACGGTCGTCCTTTTGTTACCCCGACTCTCCAGTTAATCAATTATCCAGAGGTTTTTGCCGGCGGTGATTATATGACGCAACATCTGCCACAACCCGCCTTAGCGCAAGTGGCTTATCAGCAGGGAAAGGCGATCGCTCAGAACTTGATTGCTCTCTCCAAGGGTGAAGCCCTGAAAGACAGTCAAGTGTCTTTGCGAGGCACCTTAATGAAGCTAGGCATGGAAGAGGGGGCAGCGGAGATTTTCGATCGGTATGAAGTCAAGGGCAGACCGGGATACGCCATCCGGCAACTGGCATATCTGGAGATGCTGCCATTGCCTTCCCATAATCTGAAAGTGACGGCTGAATGGCTGAGTGATGGAATTCTCCATCATGCTAGGTACAAGCTCTGACCGTACAGATGAAGCGGTAACTATGCGGGTGCGATCGCGTTACATAAATTTGGGAATGGATGATCTCAGGAGGTTCCATGTCCGATGCTATTTTCGACGTACATACCCATCCCCTGCTCCCTGCTTATGTCCAGGCGCTTACTGAGGAGTCGGGGAGTGCCGATGGCGTGACGCTCTCACCTTGGTCTGGCGAGCAGCATATCGAGGTGATGGATCAACATGGCATTGATGTCGGTATCCTGTCCCAGCCAGCTTTGGCAGAGCATCTCGTCGGGAGCGAGGGTCAGGCGATCGCACCCGCGATCAAGGCGTTCTTTGCCTATTCCGGTTTTAACGAAGACGAAAAACACAAGATTGCGCGGGGAAATGCAGCTTGCCTCTTTCCTCGCCTGGGGTAATCTTCAGCAGTATTTAACCTGAGTTTGGGTTAAACCAGAAGCTAAAAAGCTTATTCTGTAAGAATTGAGCAAAACTCTAAGTGATGAAAGAAGCGATTAAAGTGGAATCATTTTGTCAATAAGATTCACAAATGAGACTAATCTTAACAATATGTCTTATTGAGAATAAATTAAAACAGAGCTTTAAACCGAACAATGAGAAATCAAGGGTTTTGAGGATTTATTATCCCGAACTCAGGTTATTTAAGTTTTTCAAAATTTTGCCCAAAGTTAGCGTGTTCGCTCAACAAGTTCGGATCAAAGATGAAAAGAAAATCTGATATGGACAGAAAGATTATCAACAAGATCATCAACGCTAACTGGAATCGTCACATGCTAAAGGGGCGTCTGCTGCCGAAGCTGGTGGGGATATTGGTAGCCGTTATGGTCATGCTGCTCGCACCGATGCCCGCGAGCCCAGGCTGGGGGCAAGCCGATGCCCTCGCCAGCGGCTCAGAGCGTAGCAGCGTTGGGTGTCGGCACTGGTGTCCCATTCGCCAGTCGATGGATTGAGCAGCACTGGTGGTTTGGAGCTTTACATTCAAAATCGAGCCGCCCTGCCGATGGCATCCCTGATAACTAGCGCTCAACAATTCATGGGGGCGGCTCGCCAGCGCCCAGAAGTGGCAGGTGTGTTTACCCAATTCACAACCGCCGCCCCAATTATGCAAGTGTCGATCGATCGCAACCAAGCTAAAGCCCAAAATATTAATATTGATGACATTTTCGGAACCATGCAGACATATCTGGGTGGGAATTATGTCAACCAGTATGTGTTGGGAGGACGACTTTACCGAGTCTATGCTCAAGCCGAAGGCAGCTTCCGCTCCAACCCAGGGGATATTAGTCGGCTGTACGTGCGTAGGCGCAGCCCGCCGCAGGCATCGCAAAATGGCAATCTTGTGCAAATGAGTACGTTAGTTCGCACCGAACAGATATCTTATCCGCCGATTGTCACCGACTACAATGTTTACCCGGCGATCAAGATTAATGTTGTACCTGCACCAGGTTATAGTACAGGACAGGCGATCGCGGCGATGGAGGAGGTTGCTGAACAAGCATTGCAGCCTGGATTTGAGTACGAGTGGACGGGAACGGCGTTTCAGGAAAAATCCTCCGGGGGTGCAGCACCGATTATCTTCGGTTTAGCGTTTGTCATTGTGTTCCTGGTGTTAGCCGCGCAATACGAAAGCTATATCGATCCCCTGATCATTTTGATGACAGTACCCCTAGCGATTTTGGGTGCCCTCGGTGCGATCGTTTTTCGGGCTAATGTCTTTCAAGCAGGGGGTGTATGGCCAGTAATTAATAACAATATTTACGCCCAGGTAGCGCTGGTCATGCTGATTGGTCTTGCCAGTAAAAACGCGATTTTGATTGTAGAATTCGCCAATCAATCTCGTGAAATTGGCATGAGCATCACCCAAGCTGCTATTCGGGCGGCTGAAGAGCGGTTACGCCCCATTTTGATGACGGCACTGGCAGGGATACTGGGGTTCTATCCTCTGGTGGTGGCTTCAGGTGCAGGAGCCATGAGCCGTTGGTCACTCGGTACAGCGCTTTTAGGCCCAAACCAATCACTGAACCGATCAGTGCCGTTATCACTCCAGAGAAGCAAATCAGTCGAATATTCATAATTTTCCTCTAAATATAACATTCGATGAATCCGTAGCCAATTAGTCCTCCGAACACTCTGCGTACCTTTGCGCTAACCTTTGCGTACCTACCCTACGGGAAGGCGTTCGCGTAGCGTCTCGTAGAGAAGCGCCTATGCGTTTAAAAAAGTTACAAAGTTATGCAAAACAATACTTACTTGAAACTTTGCCTTACTATACACAAAAACGATTCAAGATGTTTATATTCAAGCACAATTTACTGCTTCTGTTAATACTTATCCCTCCCGTATTGATCACAATAGACAAGACAATGGGAGCGATAGGAATGATCGCCTTTGTATTGATTTATTTCTCGAAAGGTATCAGACACCATTAGTTCAATCAATTGAGGCGTTAGGCGATCACACTAGCTCAACCTCTTGTTTAACGTCTCCGTAAGCATCGGACACCATAAATCAAATTACTCATGCACACGATACTATGAAACTTAAAATTCCTGCTTGGGTTGGTACTATTATCGGAATGTTGAGCATGGGAATGATGCCCGCTCTCGGTGCTGAACAAATAAAATTTTCTTACAGTATTTTAGAATTTTCTCTTTCTGTTACTGATTTAAAAACTTATGCTCAAGAAGGTAAAATTAGCAGCCAATTAGCACTCACAAACTACTATGATAGCGCTTATATCGAAGGGAGTTGAGCTTCAATGTTTTGAGAAAGAATTAAAAGCTGCTTTGAAGCAAGCGAAATAACTAAATCATTTATATTTTTATTCATGTAACGAGAGAGATGGAATTGATTTGAGGCTGTCTAGATTCCATACGTAGTTTTTCATATCGCTTGGCCATGATATTTCATCGGGTGTGGCAACTTCTAGAGTGTTGGAATTGAGTTTGTTATATAAGCTGATAAAATCACCAACTTCAATTTGATTTTTCTTAAAAGTTTGGCGAAGAAGTTCGATTGTAAACATCATGTTATGGGCTTCAAAGTTGCCTTCAGTAAACAAACGCTGAAATACCAAAAATTTTATATCGTCTCGTTTTTGTTCAATAGCTCTTTGGGGTGTTATTCCAAATTTTTGTGGTAATACATCGCCTTCAATGAAAACCATAATATAATTTGGGCCTGATACCCATTTTCGATAGCCGTTTCCGAAGGTGAAAACATTGATGAGTTGACTAGTGTGCTGCTGCCACTTTTGTTCTTGAATTTGTCGTTCTCTAAAGTCAAACACCCTAGCGTGTTCATTGACAAAGATTGTTTTAGCAAGCTTAATAGCTCTAGCCAAGTAGATTGTTCCAAGACTATCACCCGATAAATTAAGAGGTATCGAGTTCTTTACAGCATAATTAATCAAAATCGCTGCATTTTTAATGACTGGACTACCAGATAAATTTAGATAGTCAAGGGCTCCATTTATCCAATCAAGGTATCGATTAATGAAAGCAATAATTGGACGTTGTTTCAGAAAAGAAGAGTTGTTCATATTGACGATGCCAGTTAAAAGAGTATTAGCATACCTACGGCTCCTTTTTGAAGACTCAGACTCACGTTGTCCCAGCCCAGAAACAAATATTGTAAAAAGTTCGCGCTTATCGTTTTCTGGATAATAGGCAATATCAGATGCAATCAGAGTGATGGGATCAACAGATGATATCATCGAGTCAAAATCAAAAACCTCTTCGCTACCTGGATTTTGGAATTGTCCATCAAATTTTTTATCTGGGAATAGAGCTTCAAGAGGCCAACGCCACCAGGGAGATACAATTTGTGTTGTCTTGTCTAATTTATTCATAAAAAGCTTTCCTAAAATATTGTCCCTGTCGTTTCTTTCTTGAATACGAGCTTGGGGAGAATGGTGATAATGAATACATTATCATTGGTCGTTATCTGCACCGCAATGTTGATGACAAAGGCAAAAATAAGTCAGGGTAAGCGCATCTAATTTTGTAGTGAAGAATACAGATTATTTTGCACAATTATAGGTTGTTAGAGACGATTTAAGTATTAAAGAAGTTAAGTAGTACGCTAATAAGCAAAGTGTCTATATTACCTGACGGGGCAGTTTCATGGCATCTGGTTTCAAATCTCTAAATCTGACTACTAAAACCTCAAAGACTTTAAGTATAGCGAATGTGACTGCACTTACAGAAAAAATGGAATTAGTTTTTAGCGATATAAAAGACCCCCGTGTAGAAAGAACTCGTGTCCATTTGTTAACATTTAAAGGTATTACTAATAGTAAAGTAGAATCGCCCCCATCAGCGAGTGATGCCAGTGATAACTCGATAGAAGTGTATTCGGTCTACTAAATATAGGAGAGAGTACAAAAATTTTTACCCCCTCCAGGATGCCCCTGCGATGGGTTTTTGGTATGTGGGGGTGAACTGTACCTTGTCCACAAATTAACAAAGTGGGCGTTTTCTTTGATAAATTGCATTTTCTTCCCTAGTTATTCTCGATCGCTCTCTAAGGTTAAAAACATCGGATACCTGGAGACGAAAATCGAGATGTATACGAACCAAGTAAAAACACAGGGAGAAGCAAAATGCACCTAAGACGTACCCATACCCCACTGTTCCGTCAAGAAGCACTCGATCGCCTGTCATCTCCAGAACAGCTGGATCAACTCATGCAAGCGATCAAACCCAAAGCTTGGATATCCTTAACTACTATGGGTTTTTTGGTTGCTACGGCTGGAGTCTGGAGTGTGTACGGACGCATTCCTTTAACTGTCACAGGTCAGGGTGTATTGATTCGACCTAGCCATGTAGTACAGTTGCAATCCCCAAGTTCTGGAGCATTATTAACCCTGAATATCAAACCAGGAGATATTGTCAAGAAAGGCGATGTACTGGGGATTATTGAGCAATCTACCCTGAAGCAGCAACTTCAGCAAGAGCAAACGAAGCTACTTCAACTACAAACGCAGAATCAAGATACTGAGAGATTGTCAAAGCAAGTCATAGATCAACAAATTAGGATGCTTGAGCAGCAACGCATAGATATGGAAAGCAGCCTGAAGCGAGAGCAAATATCACCACAACTGCGAGATCAAGATTTAGCAGCGATCGCTCAAAAACGCCAAACCTTGCAATTACGCCAGCAACAAATCAAAGGTTTAGAGCAAATTTTCCTACAACGGGTAAAGCAGCGACAACAACTATTTCAGGAGCATGTAATCAGCCAGGATTTGCTAGTACAAGCCAAGCAAGAATATATCAACACTCAAACGCAATTATCAGAAATTGATTTACAAATCAAGGATTTACAAATCCAAGCAACTAATACTCAACGACAATCTCTTGATCATCTTAACAAAATAGACGAGATTAAAACTAAAATTAAAGACCTTGATACTCAACAGACAAAATTACACGAACAAGACCTGAAACAGGCTATCAATAAAATCAATCAAATTCAAGAAGTAAAACTGCGGATTGCTCAATTGCAATTGCAACTGGCTAAAGACAGCAAAATCATCAGTAAATACAATGCTCAAATTCTCCAAGTCAGTGTTGTACCTGGTCAGATGATCAATTCTGGTGTGCGTCTGGGGTCGCTCGAAGTTGCAGATCCCAAAGCCAAACTTGTGAGTGTTATTTACTTTGATAACAAAGATGGCAAACAAATTAAACCGGGGATGAGTGTACAAGTTACACCCAGTTTTGCCAAACGTGAACGCTACGGCGGAATGGTGGGAGTTTTAACAAATATTTCTCCTTTTCCGGTCACTACCCAAGATATCACTGCGATCGTTGGCAATGAAGATATCGCCACCAGCCTAGCAAAAAATGGCGAAGTTCGTGTACAGGCTTTTGCCCAGCTACAAGAAGCGCCGACTAGTATCAGTGGCTACAAATGGTCATCTGGAGATGAACCACCGCTGAAAATATCACCCGGTACTACTACTTCTGTGCAAGTCAAAATCGGAGAAAAAGCACCTATTTCTTATATTATTCCTATCCTCCGTTCCTGGACTGGCATTTATTAAATTCAAAATTCCACCTTCAAAATGGTTTTTTATCATGTTTTTGCCCTTCAGTTTAAATTTTTTAGCCTTATTTAAAAATCGTCGCGTTCACACTCCCACAGTTTTACAAATGGAAGCGGTGGAATGTGGTGCTGCTGCTCTGGGAATTATTTTAAGTTATTACGGTCGGATTGTACCCTTGGCTCGACTGAGAGAAGAATGTGGTGTTTCACGAGATGGCAGCAAAGCTTTTAATATTCTGAAAGCTGCGAAAAATTTTGGCTTAGATGCCAAAGGTTTAAAGCAGTCACTTGAACAATTAAAAACCCTCCGTCCACCCTATATTATCTTTTGGAATTTTAACCACTTTCTTGTAGTAGAAGGATTTCGCAAAGGGGTTGTCTATCTTAACGACCCAAGCACAGGTCGTAGAACTATTTCTCTAGAAGAATTTAATCCCGGATACACAGGTATAGTCTTGGTTATGGAACCAGGGCAAAACTTTCAGAAGGGAGGCAAAAAAATTAACATTGTCTCCGCCTTATCTAAACGCTTAAAAAATTCTCGCGCTACTATTTTATTTTGCTTATTAGCAGGGTTGTTATTGACAATACCGCGATTAGCAGTGCCAGCATTTTCACAAGTATTTGTTGATGAAATTTTAGTCCAAGACCGCCAACAATGGCTGCGCCCTTTGCTAATTGGGATGGCTTTGACTGGAGGATGTCGGATATTACTAGCTACATTACGGTTTACATATCTACGACGACTGATGGTTAAACTTTCTGTGAGTATGTCAGGACAGTTTCTTTGGCATATCTTGCGCTTACCAATTAACTTTTATGCCCAGCGCTATGCAGGAGAAATCAGCAGTCGGGTTGCACTGAATGACAAAGTTGCCGAAGCACTTTCAGGACGTTTGGCAACAACAATCATTGATGCATTGATGATGGTTTTTTACTTTCTGATTATGATGCAGTATAACCATTTGTTGAGTGCGATCGCTTGTGGTTTTGCTGTCATCAATATACTCGCTCTGCAATTTTTATCGCAAACTCGCATCAATACAAATCTGCGGTTGGCGCAGGAACATGGTAAAGTCTCTGGAGTTACAATCGGCGGTCTGCAAACTATAGAAACTGTGAAAGCTTCTGGACTGGAGTCCGATTTATTTTCTCGCTTTGCTGGACATTATGCTAAAGCCCTCAACGCCCAACAGCAATTAAACTTACAAACTCAAATTTTAACGACATTACCCACAATTTTGACAGCCTTAACAACAGCTTCTATTTTGGTTGTCGGTGGTTTAGAAGTGATGAATGGCAAACTCAGTATTGGGATGCTAGTAGCTTACCAAAGTTTAACCCAAAGCTTTTTAGAGCCAGTTAATAATCTGGTAAATTTTGGCAGTACGCTGCAAGATTTAGAGTCTGATTTAAACCGCCTTGATGATGTTTTGCAAAACCCAGTTGATCTGGGGACTGGGGACTGGGGACTGGGGGCTGGGGACTGGGGACAAGGGGACAAGGGGACAAGGGGACAAGGGGACAAGGGGACAAGGGAAAGAACTTCTTTTGATCTCTCTATCTCCCCATCCTCCGATCTCTTTCAATTACAGGGTTACGTTGAGTTACGCAATCTCACTTTTGGCTACAGTCGCGTCGATCCTGCTTTTATTGAGAACCTAAACCTGACTATCAAACCAGGACAACGGATAGCAATTGTGGGGGGAAGTGGTTCTGGTAAATCTACAGTTGCTAAATTAATCTGCGGTCTTTATCAGCCTTGGGATGGGGAAATCTGCTTTGATGGTATACCTCGGACGCAAATTGATCGCTATGTTCTGGCTAACTCTTTAGCAATGGTGGAACAAGATATTTTCTTATTTGCTGGAACGGTGCGCGAAAACATTACTCTTTGGGATTCAACTGTCACAGATATAGATTTGCTCCGGGCTTGTGAAGATGCAGCTATTCAGGATCTAATTTTATCTCTGCCAGGAAAATATGATGCCGAGCTGATTGAGGGGGGTATGAATCTGAGTGGTGGACAACGCCAGCGCTTAGAAATTGCTCGTGCTTTGGTAAAAAACCCAGCAGTATTAGTCTTGGATGAAGCAACTAGCGCCCTTGATGCCGAAACAGAAATGATCATTGACCGTAACCTCCGACAACGTGGTTGCTCTTGTATTGCGATCGCTCACCGCCTCAGCACAATTCGGGATGCTGATGAAATTATTGTACTGGAAGCAGGTAAGGTCGTACAGCGCGGTACCCATGAAGAATTATGGCAGCAAGGAGGCACTTATACACATTTACTCCGCTCAGAAGAGGTATAAAAATGACTTACACTCAGATGAATTATTCTCCAGAACTGTACAACGTTAAAGCAAATGAATTAATATTACTTGATGACCCAAACACAGGCTGGGTAGTGCAATCTGGAACACTGGCGGTATTTGCAACTAGGATTAAGGATGGTTCACCAGTAGCTCGTCGCCATTATTTATTTAATGTTAGTGCCAATGCAGCGTTGTTTGGTGCAGCTTTGTCAAAATGGGGATTTGTCGCGGTAGCAATTGAAGCCACAATTTTATCTCCGCTACCAATGGCTGATTTTGCCCTGGAAATCAAATCAATTGACAATCAAGCAATTGCTCTTGTAGAAGGTTGGATACACAATTTAAGTCAGACAATTATTGCTCAGGAAATAGTTTTAACAACACCTCTAAATGTTGTACAGCCTGATGCAGAGGGCAACTTATCATTATGTGACAGTGAAACATTACAACTATTAGAAAAAGCAGTTTTCTGGGTGAAGTTCCAGCAAGGTAATGCGCTCTGGATGGGAATTAACAATCTTAAGCTGGATTCGGAATCACCTGCTTTTCCTGTTACCAATGCTTTCTGGTTGGAGGCAGAAAATTTAGTTACTGGGCAACTTTTATCAACAGCAGAGTTAGCAAATATTGAGAATTTACCTGTAAGTTTGGCGAACTTGCATACTTATTTTTTATCCTATCTAAGTTTTGTGTTCGCTCAGGAAGCAGAGGCAAATCGTCGGCGGTTTGAGGAACGAAAACAACTGAATCGCCAAGTTGCTAAAGGGGCATTATCTCAATTAGCCACAGTATTAGAACCAGAAACAGAAACCGGATTTTTTCAGTCAGGTACACCCCTGCTGGTGGCGTTGGGAGCAGTGGCGAGGGTACAGGGAATACAACTTCGCTCTCCCATAAGTGAGGATATCACTCATATCAAAGATCCAGTAGAAGCGATCGCCCGCTCATCGCAAATTCGTACCCGTCGCGTGCAGTTAACTAAGGGCTGGTGGCGCAAGGATCAAGGGCCGTTGTTGGGTTATATTGATTCAGAACAGCATCCGGTGGCTTTATTACCAACTGAAGGCAAGGGTTATATCGTCTTTGACCCCTTTACCCAAATTCGCACACCTGTAAATCAAGTAGTAGCTCAAACACTATTAACCTCAGCCTATATTCTGTATAAACCCTTACCCAAGATTGCTCACCATGCCATTGGATTGCTGCGGTTTGCCACTAATGGTTATCAGAAAGACATTGCCAGTATTTTTGGCCTGGGGATACTGGGAACTTTATTAGGAATGATTGCACCACAGGCGACAGCTATTGTCGTAAATCATGCAATTCCTGATCGCGATCGCGTGTTACTTTGGCAGATAGGCTTGATTTTAGTGGCAGTTGCTTTTGGACAGTTAGCCTTTCAAATTGTCCAAAGTTTTATGACTCTGCGAGTTGAAAGTGTTACAGATAGTGCATTGCAACCTGCATTGTGGGATCGGTTACTCAGATTGAGTCCCAAGTTTTTCCGTCAATATACTACCGGAGATTTGGTCAACCGCGTTATGTCGGTGCGGCACATCCATCAAAAACTCAGCGATACTACCCAAAGAGCGTTATTGAGTGGTGTATTTGCTTTACTTAACTTGGGGCTGATGTTTGCTTATAGTCCACAACTGGCTCTGGTGGCAGCTAGTTTAGCAATATTGGCTGCGATCGTTACAGCTGTTTCTAGCGTTTTTTTGGTGAAGAAATCCCAAAAACAGCAACAACTCGATGGCGAACTTCAGGGATTGATAGTACAGCTAATTAATGGTGTTGCCAAACTCAGAGTTGCAATGGCAGAAGAACGGGCCTTTGCAGCTTGGGCGAAAAAGTACAGCCAGCAAGTCAGACTTAAAACAAGTGTGCAGGTAATTAACGATCGCATCGCTGTGTTTAACGAAACACTGCCAATGGTCAGTTCTATCTTGATTTTTGCAACTTCTAGCTTGTTGCTGAAGACACATCTATCAACTGGAGTATTTTTAGCTTTTAACTCAGCTTTAGTGATTTTTATCAAAGGGGTAATTGACCTGAGCAATACCACAACTGACATTTGGGGCATTATACCAATGTGGCAACGAATGCAGCCGATTTTGCGATCGCAACCAGAATTTGACTCGATCAAACAAAACCCCGGTCAGTTAACTGGTCGCATCGCCCTAGAAAATGTCAACTTTCGCTATACGGAAAATGGCCCTTTAATTCTCAATGATGTTAGCCTTCATGTAGAACCTGGAGAATTTGTAGCGATCGTGGGCCCTTCCGGCAGTGGAAAATCAACAGTATTCCGTTTGCTGTTAGGCTTTGAGAGTCCATTGAGTGGAAATATTTCCTACGATGGTCAAGACTTGGCAGGGTTGGATCTCCAAACCCTACGCCGAAAATTGGGGGTTGTACTGCAAAACGGCAGAATTGGCTCAGGCTCCATTTTTGAAAATATCACTGCTGGAGCCATAGTTTCACGAGATGAAGCTTGGGAAGCTGCACAGATGGCAGGTTTTGCTGATGACATCCGACAAATGCCGATGCAAATGCATACAGTGATTAGTGAAGGTGGTAGCAACCTTTCTGGCGGACAACGCCAGCGATTATTGATTGCCCGCGCCCTAATTTCAAAACCGAAAATTATCCTCATGGATGAAGCAACCAGTGCTTTGGATAATAATACTCAAGCGATCGTTACTGAAAGTCTAGATAGGTTAAATGCTACCAGAGTAGTAATTGCCCATCGCCTCAGCACTATTCGCAACGCCGATCGGATCTATGTAATGGACGCTGGGTATGTCGTGCAGGTAGGTAGTTTTTCAGAATTGATCGAGCAAGAGGGTCTGTTTGCCCGTCTGGTGGCTCGACAGATGGAGTAAAATGCCAGTTTAGGGGGTTTTAATACTTTTGACTTTTGACTTTTAACTTTTGACTTCCCCCTCGTGGGGCGCTCCTAACTTTTTTTGTATGCCAGAACAACAGCAGTGGACTATAACAGCAACTGAACAACCACCAGAGTGGTTTATCCAAGCAGTGAAACAGTACACACCTGTATCAAGTGGACTGTATGCAGCGCAGTTGTTGTGGCAACGGGGTATTAAAGATCGTCAACAATTAACAGCTTTTATCAACTATAAAGCTTATCAACCAGCAAGTCCCTTTGAGTTTGGGCAAGAAATGCATCTAGCGATCGCACGCCTGCAACAAGCATATAATACTAAAGAAAAAATCGCCATTTGGGGAGACTTCGATGCCGATGGGATTACAGCCACATCGGTACTTTGGGATGGATTGGGGCAGTTTTTCGCTCAAAATACTCAGTTAATTTACTATATTCCCAATCGCCTGAAAGAATCCCACGGACTTAATAATCAAGGCATTGATAACTTAGCAAAACAAGATTGCAAATTAATAGTTACTTGCGATACAGGTAGCACAAACATTGAGGAAATTATCTATGCTAAACAGCTAGGTATAGATGTAATAGTTACAGACCATCACACTTTACCAGCCGAACGCCCACCCGTTGCAGCGATTATCAATCCCCGTTATTTACCAAAGGAACATCAGTTATTTAATCTTTCTGGGGTGGCGGTAGCTTATAAGTTGGTGGAAGCACTATATCAAAGCCTGCCCAATGTTGCCAAATATCCCTTAGAAGATTTATTAGATTTAGTTGCAGTCGGATTAATTGCCGACTTAGTGCAGTTAAGTGGAGATTGTCGCTACTTGGCACAGATGGGAATTCAACGACTGCAAGAAGATTTTAAACAGCCAGCAGCAGCGCGACGGCGGCCAGGGGTAGGGCGATTATTAGAATTATGTCAGAAAAGTGGCGATCGCCCCACAGATATTTCCTTTGGTTTGGGGCCAAGAATTAATGCCGTTAGTCGCATCCAAGGTGATGCCAGTTTCTGCGTGGAATTATTAACTAGTCGGGATGTCAAACGTTGTAACGAACTCGCCGAAATTACAGAACTCGCCAACGCCCGCCGCAAATCTTTACAAAAAGATGTGCAGGCACAAGTAGCGCAAAAGCTCACCCAATTAGACTTATCAACCACCAGCGTCATTGTCCTAGAAGATGCCCAATGGCCTGCGGGTGTATTGGGCTTAGTCGCCGGACAGGTAGCACAAGAAACTGGACGCCCGACTATTTTGTTGAGTACAGAGGGGAGTGGGGAATCGGGAGTGGGGAGTGGGAAAGATTCCGCTCCTACTCCCTACTCCCTACTCCCTACTCCCTTAGCAAGGGGTTCTGCTCGTTCGGTGAATTCTGTCGATTTATACCAACTGGTGAAAGAGCAAGCACATTTGTTACACCGCTTTGGGGGACATCCTTTTGCAGCAGGTTTGAGTTTGTTGGTAGAGAACATTCCTTTATTTACAGCTGCAATTAATCAACAGTTGCGGCAATCTTTAGGTAGTACAACTCTAACGCCAACCGTACAAGCAGACTTGACGGTAACAGTTGCAGACTTGGGGAAAGAGTTATTTTTGGAACTGAAACTGCTAGAACCTTGTGGAATGGGTAATCCTGTTCCGAAATTGCTAATTCAAAACTGCTGGTTTGAAAATTCTTGGCATCGCAATCAGCAGGATTGGCAAGGGAAAAAGGTACAGTACATTAAAACTGAGTTTGATATTCGGGATGATTCCACCAGAAGTGCTTTTCCTGGCTTATGGTGGGGACACTATAAAGATGAATTGCCTATAGGAAGATGTGATTGCATAGCAGAACTAGACTACAACACCTTCAAAAAACGTTATGAAATCAGATTAATTGCCGTGCGTTCTTCTGTTAACTCAGCACTCAACACTCAGCAGAGGCTCAACGCCCCGCTATCGCTAACACCCTTCATCCTAGACTTACGGAATCAGGAACACTCACCACTCACCACTCAGCATTCAGCACTAATTATTGAAGATTGTCCCACGAATTGGGATGATTTACGCACTTGGTTGCGGCGATGTTTGGCAACAAGCCGCTCTACGTCTGGGCTTGACAATCAGCAACAATTAGCGATCGCTTGGTCTAAACCTAAGCACCAACCACCCAATCAAATTTGGCTGACTCTTGTCGGAATTGCCAAATATCTCAGTCGCACAAATCAACTAGTTACCCGCAGACAACTTTTAGAGAAAATCGGCATCAGCGACCAAACCTTACTTGTCGGCATCAAAGCTTTAAAATATTTAGGGTTCACAGTTCAACGACAAGACCGTTCTTTACAAATTACCTGGCATCCAAGCGATAGTGCCGAAAACCTTGCTGATGAAGCAGTTGCAAGATTTTTAGCTGCTGTCCGCGAAGAACAATTTCAGCAACAGTATTTTGCCCAAGTGCCTTTATCTACGATTGTAGCGATCGCCAGCTACGACAGTAAATAATGTGACGTACCTACATCTCCCTATCGGGTGCAATCCCTGAGTTACAGAGGTGATCCAGAAGGCTGTTGCACTCTATTGTTAACAGTTTTTGTTTCTACAAAACTTTCTCGACCTGTAATCAATCTAGAGCGACGATTACGAGTGATATAATTCCATCCCCACTGAATTGCTACTACTATTTTAGTGTCAAACTCGATTAAGAAGTAGATGTGAATTACTAGCCAAAAGAGCCAAGCAATGAAACCTTTGAGTTTGATTAAACCTAAATCTACAACAGCTAAATTTTGCCCAATCATCGCCAAAGTACCCACATCATTGTAACGAAATTGTGGCAAAGTATCACCTTGAAGCCTGCGTTGAATGAGTCTAGCTACATACTCTCCTTGTTGTTTGGCTACAGGTGCAACACCAGGTAAGGGTTTACCATTTTGATGAGAAAAATTGCCTAAATCTCCCACTACAAAAATGTTTTTATAACCCTTGATAGACAAGTCTGGTTCTACAATCACCCGTCCAGAGCGATCGCACTCTACACCTGTAGTTTTTGCTAGGGCTTTCCCCATAGGCGAACCTTGAACACCTGCTGCCCACAATATAGTTTTTGAGGTAATTTCTATCAATTCATCGCCTTGCTTGAAAGTAACGATGTTATTCTCAATATTTGTGACTCTGGTGTTAGTGTAGACAGCCACACCCAACTTTTGCAAAGATTCTGCTGCTACTTTCGATAATTCTGGCGCAATGTGTGGGAGGATGCGATCGCCCCCTTGCAATAGTAAAATTCTCGCTTCTGAGGTGTCGATGCTGCGGAAATCTTCTGTAAGAGTTTGGTATGCCAATTCCGCGATCGCTCCCGATAATTCTACACCGGTGGGCCCACCCCCCACAATCACAAAAGTCAACAAAGCACGGCGAATTTCTGGATCGGCTTCTTTTTCTGCTGCTTCAAATGCTGAAAATATCTGGCGACGCATTTCTATAGCATCTTCAACAGTTTTCAACCCAGGAGCAAATTCTTTCCAGTTATCTTTACCAAAATAGGAATGGTTAGCACCTGTGGCAACAATTAATGTGTCATAAGGTACTACTTCATCACCCAAAATAACTTGTTGCGCTTTTGGATCGATATCATTTACTTCTCCCAACAACACTTTTGTATTTTTGCTTTTGCTGAATACAGATCGCAATGGTGCAGAAATATCAGCAGGTGATAGCGTACCTGTGGCAACTTGATATAAAAGCGGCTGAAATAGGTGAAAGTTACGTTTATCAATGAGAGTAACATTTACATTTGCTGTCTTCAAAGCTTTTGCTGTATACAGTCCACCAAAGCCACCACCAACAATTACAACCCGATGCGGTGCATTCTTTTCAAGTGAGACTACCATAATAAATATTTCCTTGTGTTAAGAAGCTGTAACTATTCTTAACAAAGATGTAACAGCATTATGATATCGGTTGCTGTTTATTTAGAACAATTGAAAAAATGATGAAAGTAATCAAAGTTAGTCTATATCAAGTCGGCTCTATGCCAATTACGTTCTCGTCAGGTCGCTGGGTGTACAAAAGTATGTGAATCCCTGCACCACCAGCTTTTGCAAGCAACTTCATCAGCGCAGTCTCAATGCGATCGCAATTCCTGCACCACTCACAACTATCCCAGTTAGTAGCAACAGAGGATGCAGGGCACAGCGCGCCGCCGTGGATGTCGATATAGGCGCGCTTGCCGGCATCGGTGGGTAGCGTGGCGGGGGTGCCGATATGGACGGTCACACCGGCGATCTCGACTGTCTCCACGCCTGCGGTGACGTGGGCAAGGCGATCGCCCCCGACCATCCTCTTCAAAAGGCTTGTAGTATGATCTAGGCTGCAAGTTCTACTTTTGTTCGCGCTTTAGCAGACTTAAGGACTCGGCTAACTGGGAAGGAACATCCTTGGGAGCCAGCATCACCTCAATCAACACACATCTTCCCTCAGTCTGAGCCTGAGCCGCCTGCGTCAGGGCTGTCTCTAACTCTGACTCAGTTGTTACCTTTAGACCCAATAGCTTCTGTGTCTGTCCGAAGACCATCGCCAGCTGATGATAGTTCCAGGATTGAACTTCGTTATAGTACATCTGCTTCCCATCTACCCGCATCGCGTTCTCAATCAGATAGTTGTTATTGTGGAGCAAGAAGATGATGGGGTTGAGTTCATGGCGTAAGATAGTCGAGAGTTCCTGTGCAGTAAGTTGGAAGGCACCATCTCCAACTACAAGCAGGTGGCGGCGGCTCTGATCTGCCACGTTCGCCCCAAAGACAGCCGGCAGTGTATAGCCAATCGCCTCCCACGTGTGTTGAGTTATGATCCTGGCGCGGGCTGGCATCGTCACCCCCGTAGCCCCAACAGTACACGTACCCAGCTCGACGACGACGACATCATCTTCTTGAAGGAAATCACCGAAGCGCTGCCATAAGCGATCTTGCTTGATGGGGGTATCGTGTTGTGGCTCAAAGGGCACAGAGGTGGTGCGAGCCTGTTGGGAACTAAAGGTGAACTCACGGTGGGGAACCTGCTCGCTTAACTTGATCAGCACGTCACGCAGAGTCACATTCGGATAGTCAGATCCTGCGATCGCCACGCTTTTTATTTGGAGATCCACTACGTCAGGCGATCGCAAATCGAAGGCGGCACATCCATGATTCGTTTCGTCGTGCTGAATACCCAGGCGCAGCAATAGATCGGCTGCTTCGATCAGTTGATTGACAGGATTACCTTCCATCCCTGCCTGGTACGTCCCAATATACTGCGGGTGGGTTTGGTCTAGGAAAGCCGACTTGGCTGTAAAGGTTGCTGCGAAGGGAATGCCACTCTTGTTGGCGAAAGACTCAACCAGCTCTGTCAAATGAAAAGAACCCACCGGAGAATCAATGAGCATCGCGGGGCACTGTGCAGCACTCAGCAATGGCAGCAAGCTCTCCAGCAAGGACGCGAGTTGTGTTGGATCGCTTACAGGCTCAGACAATGCCAGCTTTTTTGTAGGCGGTTGAGCCGGCAGACCTCCCACATCGTTAGGAAGCTGAATATAAACTGGCAGCTTCTCTAACCAACATGCCTCAAGGACGCGATCAATTTCTTGACAAGCATTCTCCGGTGTGAGAAGCGCCTGAGCTACCGTGAATTCTTTGTAGATCCTGGGAAAGACACTAAAATCCCCGTGCAGGCTGTGGTGTGTAGCCTGTCCGGTCTTCAATGCCTGTGTGGTAGGTGTACCCGCGATCGCGACCACCGGAACCCATTCGGCATAAGCCCCTCCGACACCGCAAGACGCACTCAATTCTCCGACTCCACAAGTCACCACAAACGCACCAATACCTCGAATCCGGGCGTAACCATCGGTAGCGTAGGATGCGTTGAGTTCATTACAAGTACCGACCCACGAAATATCCTGATTATTCTCAATGCAATCAAGCATTGGAAAAGCATAATCTCCCGGCACACCGAAGATGTGACCAAGACCCAATTCCTTGAGACGATCCAACAAATACGAGTTTACTGTGTATTGTGTAGACATATTCATGTTCCTTTTTTTCTTTCAAAGTTATGTGGTCGATGCGACCGCTCGATCGCCATTCTCAAAGCGTCATTTTGATAAGGCACGACCCGCGCCTCGACCTTGACCCCTGTTGGTTTGTCGATGCTTATGTCCGTCATTGTCATACTCCTGTGTTTCAATTGATTCAGCTAAACGCTAACAGCGCAGCGATCGCCCCCGACCATCCCCTTAAAAACGCTTGTAGTATGGTGTAAGCTACTTCGAGTTTCGTTGGCGCTCCAGACCTATATTAAAGCTGTCGGCGACATAGGAAGGAACATCATTCGGAGCCAGGATCACCTCAATCAGCACACATCTTCCCTCAGTCTGAGCCTGAGCCGCCTTGGTGAAGGCCGTCTCTAACTCTGACTCAGTGGTGACCTTTAGACCCAATGGCTCTTGCGTCTGTGCGAAGTCCATCAGCAACTGATGATAGTTCCAGGACTGAAGTTCGTTATAGTGCATCTCCTTGTAACCATCTAACCGATAAACGTTTTCAATCTCGTAGCGATTATTATGAAGCAAGATGATGATGGGGTTCAGTTCATGGCGTAAGATGGTCGAGAGTTCCTGTGCCGTCATCTGGAAAGCTCCATCTCCAAGCACAAGCAGGTGACGGCGGCTGTTGTCTGCCAGGTGCGCCCCAAGGACAGCCGGGAGTGCATAGCCAATCGCACCCCACGACCCCAGAGTCACGATCCTGGCGCCTGCTGGTATGGTCACCATCGTCGCCCCAAAACACATGCCCTGATCGATGACAAGGACATCATCTGACTGAAGGAAATGACCGAAGCGCTGCCACAATCGCTCTTGCGTGATTGGGGTATCATGTTGTGGCTCAAACGCCACAGAGGTGGTGCGAGCCTGTTTGGAAAAGGCGAACTCGCGGTGGTCAACTTTCTCGTTTAGCTGCATCAGCACGTCACGCAGGCGAAGATTCGGGTAATCAGACTCTCCGATCGCTGCGCTGTTGATCTGGAGATTCACAACCTCAGGCGATCGCAAATTGAAGGCGGCACGTCCAGTATTCGTTTCGTCGTAATGAATAGCCAGGCGCAGCAGCAGATCAGCTTCTTTGATCTGTTGACTGACAGCATTACCTTCTATCTCTCCTGGGTACGTCCCAAGATACTGCGGGTGGGTTTCGTCCAGGAAAGCTGACTTAGCCGCAGGGGTTGCCGCAAAAGGGATGCCACTCTTGCTGGCGAAGGACTCAACCAGCTCTGTCAAATGAAATGAACCCACCCAGACATCAACGAGCATCGCCGGGCGCTGTGCTGCACTCAGCAATGGCAGCAAGCTCTCCAGGAAGACTGTGAGTTGCTTGGGATCGCTCACAGGCTCAGACAATGCCAGCTTTGCTGTGGGGGGTTGTGCGGGCAGATCTCCCACATCTCTGGGAAGCTGAACATAAACTGGTAGCTTCTCTGACCAACAGGCCTCAAAGACGCGATCGATTTCTTGACAAGCATTCTCCGGTGTGAGGAGCGCCTGAGCCACTGTGAATTCTTTGTAGATCCTGGCAAAGCCACTAAAATCGCCTCTTAGGCCGTGGTGTGTAGTCAGTCCGGTCTTCACTCCCTCTTTGGGAGGATGACCCACGATCGCAATCAGCGGAACCTGATCGTTGTATGCACCCGCGACACCGCAAGCCGCACTCAATTCTCCGACTCCACAAGTCACCACAAACGCACCAATCCCATGAATGCGGGCGTAACCATCGGCAGCGTAGGCTCCGTTGAGTTCGTTACAGTTACCGATCCACGAGATATCCTCAGTCGTCTCCATGCGATCCATCAAAGGGAAAGCATAATCTCCTGGCACACCGAAGATGTGACGAATGCCCAATTCCTTGAGACGATCCAACAGATACGAGTTTACCGTGTACTGTGTAGACATGTTGATGTTCCTTTTTTCTTTCAAAGTTATGTGGTCGATGTCAAAAGAAGCAGGGGAGCAGGGAGCGGGGGGAGAAGACCCCATCCATTACAGGAGACAACAATTTTCAAGATTTTTCTTTCCCCTTGCCCCCTGCCCCCTTCCAGAGCGGGGCTGAAAAGTTTTCTATAACAAAACACTCAAGCTTTCCAGTCCATGTACTAGCAGGTTGGGAGCTGGTTTGAGAGGCACAGTAGAGTCAACGCACAGGTTAGGAAATTCCTCCAATAAAGCTTTGAGCGCAATCTTGGCTTCTAGTCGAGATAAAGGTGCGCCCAAACAGAAATGAATTCCATTGCTAAAGGCAAAATGTTCATTCGGTTCTCGATCGATGATGAAGCGATCAGCATTCTCAAACTGATGTTCATCTCGATTGGCAGAAGCTAGCCACACCCACACAAATTGCCCAGCAGGAATTGTCTGGTCTCCAATTTGGGTTTCTACTTGGGTGTATCGCTTAGTAAAAACTAGTGGGGAATAATAACGCAGTGCTTCCTCAATTGCACTCGGTAATAGAGACAAGTCATTGCGTAGGCGTTGGTTTGCATCGGGATACTCATGCAGACACCAAATGGTATTGGTAATTAAGTTAGTTGTCGTCTCATTACCAGCTGACAACAGTAGGATGCAAAAATCCACAACTTCCTGTCCGGTCAACTTTTCGCCGTCTTCATAAGCCGCAATTAAATCGCTGATCAGGTCATTGCCGGGATGCTCCCGCCGCTCCTTGAGTAATTCGCGGAAATAGTCACCCATCTCTTTGATAGCTGTTTGATTAAACCCTGCTACCCCGTCAGACCAGCGCTTGAAGTCTGACTGACGTTCAAGAGGTACACCAAGCATTTCTGCAATCACAGTGATCGGCAGAGGTATGGAGAAAGCTTGCAATAAATCTACCTGTTTGTGTTGCTTCATTTGCGCCAACAACTCGTGAGTCACTTGGGTAATCCTCGGTGCTAGAGCTTCGACTCGATTGGGAGTAAACACCTTTTGTACGAGGGCGCGTAGTGACTGATGTTTCGGCGGATCGATGTTAACTATACTCTGAGTAAAATCTTTTTGTTCGGGGGGTTTGGGGATTTTAGATGAAAAGGTTTTCCATTCGCTTAATACTCGTTTCACATCTTCATAGCGAAACACCATCCAACATTGCTGCTCTTTGTCATAAAAAACCGGCGCTTCCCGACGCATTTTAGCCAGCCAGGGATAAGGATTGAGCAGGAATTGTGGATCGGTCGGTAGAAATTGTAAATCGCTAGTCATGATAAATCTCCTTTTGTCAAAAATTGTCGGTCAATAAGCTAGGGGTGGTAATGATTAGGCGATCGCTGTGAAAGCAAACCCAAAAAACTTGCATTTTCTATAACAAAACACTCAAGCTTTCGAGTCCATGCACCCTGATGTTGGGAATTGGTTTGAGAGGCTCAGTAGAGTCAACGCACAGGTTAGGAAATTCCTCCAGCAAAGCTTTGATCCCAATCTTGGCTTCTAGTCGAGTTAAAGGTGCGCCCAAACAGAAATGAATTCCATTACCAAAGGCAAAATGTTTATTCGGTTCTCGATCAATGATGAAGCGATCGGCATTTTCAAACTTATGTTCATCTCGATTGGCAGAAGCTAGCCACGGATGCACAAGTTGCCCTTGAGGAATTGTCTGGTCTCCAATTTGGGTTTCTACTTGCGTGAATCGATTCAAAAAAGTAATCGGGGAATAATAACGCAGTACTTCCTCAATTGCACTCGGTAATAGAGACAAGTCATTGCGTAAGCGTTGGTTTTCATCGGGATGCTCATGCAGACACCAAATGGTATTGGTAATTAAGTTAGTTGTCGTCTCATTCCCGGCTGTCAACAGTAGGATGCAAAAATCCACAACTTCCTGTCCGGTCAACTTTTCTCCCTCTTCATAAGCCGCAATTAAATCGCTGATCAAATCTTGGCCTGGATGCGATTGCCGCTCCTTGAGTAATTTGCGGAAATAGTCAGCCATATTTTTTATTGCTGTTGGATCGGTAGCTAATACCCCCTCTGACCAGCGCTTGAAGTCTTCCCGCTCATCAAGGGGTACACCGAGGATTTCTCCAATCACGATGATCGGCAGAGGTGAGGAGAAAGCTTGGATTAAATCGACCTGTTTGTGTTGCTTCATTTGATCCAGCAACTCGTGAGTCAGTTCGGTAATCCGAGATTCCATAGCTTCGACTCGATGCGGAGTAAACACCTTTTGTACAAGGGTGCGTAGTGACTGATGTTTCGGCGGATCGGTCTGGGGTAAACTCTGAGTAAAATCTTCTCGGCCAAGGGGTTTCGGCGATTTAGATGAAAAGGTTTTCCATTCGCTTGCTACTCGTTCCACATCGTCATAGCGAAACACTATCCAAGCTTGCTGCTCTTTGTCATAGAAAACTGGCGCTTCTTGACGCATTTTAGCAAGCCTTGGATAAGGATTGAGCAGGAATTGTGGATCGGTTGGTTGGAACTGTAAATCGCTAGTCATGACAAATCTCCTTAAAAAATTGCAAGTTGAACTGAGTCAGATGCTGGCACTATCTGACGTATCATCTATGAGAGAGAAATCTGTTGTGGAATTACGGAGTCAGCCCTAGAGCGATGTCTGCCACAAGACGTTCGCGTAGCGTCTCCGACAGGAGAAGCGTCTACGGGCTGAATCCAGATTTCATCAACATGGCTATAACAAAAATCTCTTGACGCAGACATCAAATTAGGAAAGCGTCCAAATCAAGCCTTTTTAAGACCGTCTCAATTATGAATTACTCTTGTGCTAGTTTCAGCAGAGTTTCAATTACCTGCTTGTGCAAAGATTCTTGCGGGACTCCTAAACCAAAGAGGTGAGCGAAGGATAGACCATTGAGCGCTAGACGAATCAAAGTTGCGATCGCCGGATCGAGTCCACTTGCTTCAATTAGCCGTTGCCAATCAGCAAATTTTTCTTGCCAGGGCTTAAGTAATTCTGGATTTTCCGCAACCGCTGCTAGTAAAGCGGATTGCATTGCACCAGAGTGAGTATTATGATTTTCAAATGATCGGATATAGGCTCTAAGCCAATGTCCCGGTGTATTCGGTGGATCATCTTGCTCTAATTCATGCTTGAGTGATGCTGTCTTTTCGTCAATTAGCTGTTGCAACATCCCAGCAATCAAGGCTTCTTTGTTGGGAAAGTGGTAAAGTAATCCACCTTTACTGATACCTGCTTCGCGGGCAACTGCCTCCAACGTCAATGCCTTTGAACCATGAGCTACCATCACTCGCGCCGCTGCTTCTAGCAATGCATTACGGGTGGCGGACGTAGATTTTGTTTTTTTGCTAGTAATCATAGAGCTTGAATGATGGAACTAGATAAATTGTCCGGTGAACACAGTTTATCTGGCAACGAGATTGTCAATATCTTCTCTCATTGCTTCGTCTGTGGGGCAGCAAGGCTAGGATTAGATTTATTGGGTAAACTTGCTCTCTTTGAAAATCGGTGGGATGTAATCATACAGTGTAAAGTTTCATCCAACAAATCCGTAGCAGGTCGAACTCGCCGATTTTGAGACAGCAGCGAATTGCTACGGGAACCCAAAGCAGTTTGATGAATAAAGGGATTTGCAATGGTAAACATAACATTCTCAATCCAAGTATCTACTATTGGTTTACCGTCTAGACGGTTTATGAATTTATAATACCGTCCAGACGGTATAGTGTCAACTAGGTAGTTTAAGATTTTGGATAATTGATTCTTAGGGCAGAGGTCGAGTATTCCTAAAGGCTAGGTTAGACCTGCCTTGAAAATCCTTGGTTATTGTATTTGTTATCAGGAAAAAATCTTGCAATGCCTGTGGTAAATGCTCGCCTACGCTTCCTATATAAAAGCTCTAGAATTTAGAACACTTTATTTGCTGTATAACTACTGTATAGATACGTAATTTCCATGAATATCCCATTTTGGCAGTAACATAGTGAAACAGCATTGTTGATTTGTACTGTTTTACTTAATCAAGTTTTGTTTCACACGTTTTGGGAACATGAGTAAACTAATTCCAGCTATCAGAGTCAAAAACTTCAGCTTCTCTTACGACACTCAAAAGATAGTTGAAGGCGTGTCAATGGATATTTACCAAAACCAAGTCACGGCAATTATTGGTTCTAGTGGTTGTGGGAAGTCTACTTTTCTTAAATCGTTAAATCGCATGAGTGAATTAGAAGTAGAAGTAAAGGTTGAAGGAAAAGTAGAATTTTTTGGGCAGAGTATTTATGAGCGTCGTGTCAACATCAATCGCTTACGTCGCCAAGTTAGTATGGTTTTTCCCAAACCAAATCTTTTTCCAATGAGCGTTTACGATAATGTTGCTTATGGGGTGAAGTTAGTTGGATGGCATCCGAAAGTAGAATTAGATGGAATTGTTGAATCTGCCATCAAAGCTGCCGAACTTTGGGATGAAGTAAAGAATAAGCTGCATAAATCTGCTTTAGAGCTTTCTGGTGGTCAACAGCAAAGATTATGTATTGCCCGTGCTTTAGCGGTCAAGCCGAATGTTCTTTTGATGGATGAGCCTTGTTCAGGTCTCGATCCTATGGGTAGTATGAAAATCGAGAATTTGATCCATAACTTGCGTTCTGAGTTGACAATTGTGATTGTTACTCACAATATGCAGCAAGTTACTCGCCTATCTGATTTTACTGCTTTCTTTTATAGTAATGAAAATCGTATTACTCAAATGGTTGAATTTGGTACTACAAATAAAATCTTTACTAACCCTGTGGATTCTCGCACGCGCGACTATGTTTTTGCTCGCGTCTGTTGAAGTATTTCTTAAATTCTCGCTATTTAGAGGGTTACTACATAATGCAAGCAAAAATGAGCGGTTAAATTGAATTTCCGCTTGCTTTAAGTTTTTCTGGTGTTGGGCAATGCGATCTGATATTGACAGTATTTTTTTATACTATATATTTAAAGACAAGTATTTGCTTTAGACCACCTGAATCATAAAATGAAATGTCCCCGGTGCGAATCTACTTCATATCGTAAAAATGGTCGTCGGAATGACAAGCAGAATTACCTCTGCAAGAGTTGTGGTAAACAATTCCTTGAGCCTGTATTCTCTGATTCCCTAGAAACTGACTTGCTTCCTAACAACAACGGACATACTAAAGTATCTACGGCTGAAACAACGGAACTTTCTTTAGTAAAAAACCTGCCAGAAGAAAAAATCACAGAGAAAAGTCTTGGCTCTTTTAGTTTGATATTAGCTGAACAACTGCTGCAAACGATATTATCGCCTGGTTGGTTAGAATCTGCTGCTTTCAGCCGATTTATCGAAAAAATTCCCCAAAAAACTGAAATAAAACATCGATTAGAAACAGGAATATCACTTTTACTTTTGGATGCAGAAAATTTAAAACTAGATATGAATTCAGAATTATTTTTAGCTAGTGTCTGCAAGTATCCTCTCCAATTTAAAATTGCATTTGCTAACTGGAAAAATCCAAGTATTGGAAAGCAAGACATTGAACTATATAACCGTGGCTATCAACTTGTTCATGTGCCAGAGGGTAAGGATAGTGCTGATGCAAAAATGATCGCTTTTGGTGCTTGTGTTTTACGCTCTTATCCAACAGTTAAAGAAATATTAGTCTGTTCTAGCGATGGAATTTTAATTCACCTTTGTAACGAACTCCAAAACCAAGGATTAATTGTCTATTGGGTACGTAGACAAGGGCAAACTTTGCATATAGAAAATCGGAATACTGGCAAATTAACTCATTATTCTTTAGCAATGGCAACAGAAGTTCCATCTTTGGAAAAAGTGGTTGAGCAAATTCAAGATTTAATTAAAAATGAACAAGATTCAATCAATACTCGATTACACAGGTTAACAACTATTGCAAGTTTATTTCAAGAAAGATCCAATATCAATAATAAATCTCATCTTAACAAACCAGAAATTGAGGAAATTATCCCGATTATAGATAATTCATCTGTACAATCTATTCAAGAAGAAAATTCTGTGGAAATATCTAATAAGAAAACATTAGACAAATTACTATTAAAAATTATTCAAGATATACAAACAAAGTCTCCCCAAACTAAATTATCTGTGTCTAAACTAGGTTCAGAGTTACGTAAAATAACCGGAGAATCTCCTAATTCAATTATTAAAAAATTAAAGTTAGGTTCCAATTTTACCAAATATTTAAAATCATCTCCCATATTTACATTAAAAATGAATGGCAAAGAATATGAGGTGATGCCGCAACTCTTTGAATAGATACTTTCTGGATGTTTAGGTACAACCTGAGCCTGTAATTCTGTATTATGTAAAAAGATGTAAATAAATGTAAATAATACGATGCAGGATAAAGTTGTTATTATTGTCGGTGCTACTGGTGGTATTGGTTCAGCTTTAACACAAAAACTTGCGCCTACCGGAGTCCGGTTGGCACTGGCTGCAAGAGATGCGGTGCGTTTAACAACACTGGCTGCTGATTTACCAGGGCAAGTTTTGACTGTTCCCACCGATATTACTGACCCGCAACAAGTAGATACTTTGATAGAAAAGACCATCGCTGAGTTTGGTCAAATTGATATTTTAGTGAATGCAGCTGGTGCTGGTATACTCAAGCCCTATAACAGCCTGGAACCCGCTGATTTAGACAAGATGTTAGATGTCAACTTAAAAGGTAGCTTTTACACCACTCAAGCGGCTGCTGAAGAAATGCAAAAGCGCAAGTCTGGTCACATCTGTAATGTGGTAGGAATTTTGGGCAAGCATTCGATGGGGATGGCAGCGGCTTATTCGGCTTCTAAGTTTGGTGTTGTCGGTTTTAGCAAGTGCATGGCAGAGGAACTCAAGCGTTTTGGTATCAAGTTCACGCTATTCTACTTTGGTGGGGTAGATTCTCCTTTTTGGGATAACGTCAACCTAAAAGTAGACCGAAAAAAAATGCTCAGTCCTGAAACTGCTGCCAATGCGATTTTCTTTGCTCTTTCTGCCGAACCGCAAGCTGTGCCAATGGAAATTAACATTCAACCTGATAGTCATTTATTCTTTTAAAGTGGGAGTACGCTTACATAATTCTTGCTTAGGAAAGAAGTGAAAATCTAGCAAAAAAAGCAAAATTTACAGATATATAAACTGTTATGCTGGATTTTCAATATCTATGAAAATTGATCACGTTCATTTTTATGTAGAAGACGCCAAAGTGTGGCGGGATTGGTTTGTACGCCATCTTGGTTTTCAAGCAATAGCCGATCGCATCAGTTCATTTCACACTTGTACAGAAGTGGTGAAAAACGGTGATGTCTGCTTTTTTCTGTCTTCACCACTGTTACCCACAAGTCCAGTAGCTGAGTTTCTACGTCAATACCCGCCTGGTGTGGCAGATGTCGCTTTTGCTGTCGAAGATGTCGAAGGCGCGATCGCCCTAGCTCAAAAACACGGTGCTACAATCCTACAACCCATCCAGGAACGCCAAGAGGGTACGGCATTCATCAAATGTGGCAAAATTGCCGCCTGGGGTGGATTGACTCATACTTTGATAGAAAGGTCATTGGTCAGTGGTCATTTGTCATTGGTTTTTGACAAAGGACAAATGACTAATGACAAAGAACAAATCACAAATGACAACACTTTTACCGCCATAGATCACGTAGTACTAAACGTGGCGGTTGGTGAATTGGATCGTGCTGTGGCTTGGTACGAAAAAATTCTCGATTTTCAACCCCAGCAGGCATTTAAAATTAAAACCAATCGCTCTGCTTTACACAGCCAGGTGATGGTTTCACATAACGGTAGCGTCCAATTGCCAATTAATGAACCGGCTTCCAGCAATTCTCAAATTCAGGAATTTCTAGATGTCAATCGCGGGCCAGGAATTCAACATATTGCCTTGCGGACGACTAATCTTGTGAGTGCGATCGCTAAATTTCGTGCCAGTGGTTTATCCTTACTCTCGGTTCCCCAAACCTACTACTCGCAACTAAAACAGCGACCAGGAATCACGCTATCACCCTTAGAATTAGAAGCGATCGCTCAACAAGAAATTCTGGTGGACTGGCAAGAATATACTCCCGCAGGGACAAAACAAACCGCGCCCCTACTACTACAAATTTTCACCCAGCCCATTTTTGAACAGCCGACATTTTTCTTTGAATTTATTGAACGCCGTTTTCAAGCTCAAGGTTTTGGCGAAGGTAACTTTCGCGCCTTATTTGAAGCCATTGAAAGCGAACAAATCAAACGCGGTACTTTGCAATGATCCCTGAGTACAAAATATCAATTGAAATTCAGCCAGACTCCAAACAAGTTGATTTTGTAGATAAGCAACTTCATAAATTTAATGTAAGTAAGATTGGAGATTACCAATATACGCCACTGTTTCTATTGCTTCGTGATTCAGAAGAAAATGTAGTGGGTGGCTTGGAAGGTTTTATCGGCTTGGGATGGCTTCATATCGCTACTCTCTGGATTGCACAGGATTTAAGAGGTGATGGATATGGAAAAGCACTTCTTTTGGCAGCAGAGCAAGAGGCTGTTAATCGTGGCTGCTTAAACGTATATGTTTTTACTTACAGCTTCCAAGCTCCTGAATTTTATCAGCACTTGGGGTATGAAGTTTTTGGAGAGTTAGCGGATTTTCCTCCAGGTCATCGTCGATACTTTCTTAAAAAGAATTTACAAAAAACCCTTAGCTAAACTTGATGAAAAAATTAAGGGTTGAAAACCTCGCCTCTTGTAGGCGAAAAAATCCTTATCTCTCAAGGTAGATAGAAACCCCACCCCTTGTGGGTGGCTTAGTTTAATTTGCGAATTGCGAATTGATTTCATATGTCTCCAAAAATAGCCATACATCTGAGATAATTGTAATAAAAATTAACATTTTCCGCCGATGCTAAGACTGATTACTGACTTCGACGGCCCAATTATTGATGTTTCCGAACGGTACTACCGCGTTTATCAATTCTGCTTAGATAAAACCCGTCGCCCAGATCAAGTAGTGCAAGAACTTCCGAAAGCAGAATTTTGGCAGTTAAAGCGATCGCGTGTTCCTGAAAAACAAATCGCCTTAAATTCCGGGTTAGACGAAGCCCAAGCCCAAGAATTCGCCCAGTTGCGGCGGCAAACTGTGCATACAGAACCTTACTTTCACTATGACACTCTCGCGTCTGGTGCTGTGGACGCACTGTTAAAAATTCAACAAGCTGGAATTGATTTAGCAGTTATGACCATGCGCCGAGTTCGAGAGCTAGATTATGCCTTCCAAAAACACGATTTAGGGAGATTTTTCCCGGAAAATCGTTGTTATTGTCTGAATAACGACTACGTTAAAACTCGTGATATTGAAGATAAACCCTTGTTGATGGCTAGGGCATTAAAAGAACTGCCCCCGTCTGCTGATACCTGGATGGTGGGCGATACGGAAGCTGATATTACCGCTGCAAAAAATTATGGGATTAAGGTGATGGCTGTGGAATCTGGAATTCGCGATCGCACCCAACTAGAAATTTACCACCCCGACTTAATCGTTAAGGATTTTAGCGCTGCTGTAGATTTAGTTCTAAGAGCTAAACACCTTGTTTAAAAAGGCTCTGTAGCTGCAACAGATTCAATTAATCAGCATTCGGGTTGCAAATTAAAATAGGAGTCAGAATACCTATTCTGACTCCTGACTTTTTTATCTCAGAAGAACATACATAAACCATGTCTTCTTTGTGGTTTAACGTAGAAAACTACTAACCAACCACAACAATATAAACGTCACTACAGTAGAGAACTGATTCGTTTCCAGACTGATAAATGATATTTGTGGTAAGAGCCAGCTAGCAACTAGTCCCCCAAAGATTAGGCCAATTATTAAACTGACCAGGGTGAACAGAACGGCTCGGCCAAATTTGCTTTCCTTGCGATTAAGAAAGTAAATACTAGTGCCTACGCCAACCACCAATGCTAACTGCAAAACCTGATCGCCTCCCTCTGGATAGAACAGGCTAATAGAACTCAAACCGAGAAACCAAGCTCCTGGTAAGAATATATCCGCAGGCGTTGGCTGATCCAGCATTCTTTGCAGCCATGCAGGTGACTGCTCGCGAGGGGTTGGACTTTCTTTCGGAGGCGATTGCACTCGCAACTCTGGAAACCGTATCCGCTCAGGGACTTTGATTTTACCTTCCTGGCGCATCCGTAAGCGATCCATTAAAATCGCATCGTAAGCCGCCTCAATCACTTCTAAATGCTTGGCATCGCCATTATGTTGCTCGAATAGGCGATTTCGAGCATCCTGAATTTCATCGAAGCTAGCCTCTTCTGATACCCCAAGTTTTTCGTAGGGATTTTGATCGCTCATGGGAGTTTGTTACTTCAGCCTCAGTCAGCGGCAGTCTTTTATCGAATAAAAAACAGCTTTAGGTTTTATTTTGATCGAAACTAAAGTCTCGACCTATTTATATGCCCTACCAGGATAGTAGCACGGGTTAGTTTGATCGACTTTGTAATTTCAACTATAGTCACTTTAACATATCGATATAACTCCGTGTATACCCTCATGTCGTTGTCTAATTCTGGCTCTAATCTAGAATTTGAACGGAGAGTACCTAAAATTCATGGTTTTTTTAAAAAAATCAACTTTACTGTTTCAAATTTGGCAATTTACTGTGCCCTAAAAGAGTTTTTTTTAATTATACTGAATAATCGCTTGTGGTATATATCCACATATCGATTTAAAATTGAAACGTTTTAAGTTACCACCTAACTGGGATCAAAAAGGTGTCTTGCTATCAAAAACGGTTGCAGTTAAAGTCAGAGCGCTTATATACTGTTGGCTAACAGAAGTTTCGCCTTCTCATTGCCCACAATCCTGATTAGAGTATTTATTTTTGAATGATCGGGATTCTTATACCGTAGCCATGTAGATTCTTAGTTAGTCCCCAAGTGGCAACTGCGTTTTTACGCAACTCTCTTGTTAATCTTACGAATTTTTGTGCAAAGTAATGGTCATGGCTCCTGCCAAGATTCTTGTAGTTGACGACGACCCTGCGGTTCGGAATTTAATCCAACGCTTTTTGATTAAGCAGAACTATCAGGTGGAGGCTGCCGAAGATGGAAAGACAGCCTTAACTCTATTTGAGCAATTTAACCCTGATTTGGTGATTCTAGATGTGAATTTACCAGATGTCACAGGGTTTAACCTCTGCCAAGAGATGCAAAGTCGTAATGGTGTTTTTGTTTTGATGTTGACTAGCCGTGCTGACGAAGCTGACAAAATTCGTGGCTTTGCTAAAGGTGCTGACGACTATCTCACCAAGCCTTTTGGGCTGGGAGAACTAGAAGTCAGAGTCGGAGCTATTTTGAGGCGTCAGCGAGTGATAACTACGGCCGAGCAGAAACGCTTGGTATTTGAAAAACTTATGATCGATCCAGTGCGACGGGAGGTAGCACTTAACAACCAACCAGTACCCTTAACTGCTCTGGAATTTGACTTGTTGCATTTTTTAGCTAGTCATCCAGGCCGAGTTTGGCGGCGGGCAGAATTGATCCATGAGGTGTGGGATTATGAATATGTCGGCGACCAACGGGTTGTAGATGTTCATATTGGCCAAATTCGCAAGAAGATTGAAATTGATGCTAGTCAGCCAGCATTAATTCAAACTGTACGTGGCGTAGGCTATAAGTTTGAATCTGCTGCTCACCCCCAGCAGTTGGAAGGCAAGTCCTGAGTTTATAGTCTAGAGTTTTTTAACTCTTGACTGTTAACTCTTGGGAGAGCCATTAGTGAATTTCTTTGGGTTTAGTAACAGACAAATTTAGATAATTAAAATAGGTAGATATTCCTCAAATACAGACCAGACAGTTATTTGAGATATTTATTTATTTATCTATTTAAGATAGTAGACAGGGGAGAAAGTCCACTGGAAAATATTTCTTGGTAGTTACCGTTTTGGTAGATATAACGGTGCTTAGATTGGAGTTTGTAGGGCACATAGCTGTGCATTGGTAGTCAACTTCAGCTAAAGTCCCCTTAAAACCCCGTTTCTAGCCTCTGTCTGGAAATGCTACTCATTGACCTGCTGCTGTAAGTCAGGGAAGCGGCAGCCTCAAAATAGGTATTCCCAGTCGGGGACTGAGAAAAAGCTAAATTCCGCCCTATTACCAACTACTTTTGGCAATAAGAAAAACTATTAGAACTTTTTTATGGATCGGAATCTACCGATCTTTTTTATTGTAATATTGCCGATCGCTATTATCTTAAAATGCCGTTAATGGGTCACGGTATATCGTGCCCCATTAATCGGGGAATAACGCCTTTCATACCAGTACCTATGGGGTGTCTAGTAAATTAGCTGTTGCTGGTGAGTCGGTACAGGGCATTTCTACTGTGGAGTGGTGAAACAAAGTTTCCAGATAAACTCGCGCAGCCCGGCGATCGCTATCTCCATTTTGGAGTAAAAACAATGATAGCGCCGCCGTCAATACTCTGTTTTCATCCCAATCAGGATGGGTTTCTAAGTAGTTTTTTAAGGATTCGTGGAGTGTTTCAGGAATTTCTGTAAAGATGCTAACCGTTGCTTTCATGAGATTTTCCTCCTATGAGGATAATCAAGAGGGACAAGTTGCTTGCGGTAAAGCGGTTTAGGGCTTCACACGCTCTTTCGCTATCCCGACAATCTGCACTTACATCTGATAGTAATATATTTTACATACTTGATGTCAACAGTTGAACAGGATTATAAAAGCAAGCCGCATCATTGTGCGCCAAGAGGGGGTGGGTTTGTCAATGCTGCGAAATGTTAAAAACGATTGTATAAAAAATAAATCCGAACGAAATAATCGGACTTTAAGCCAATTTTTTGTTACTTTACTTCATAAAAACTCAGTCCTTAAACTTCTTTGCTACTTATAATCAACAATCCCCAGTAAGACAGTAAGAAGCCTATTAGCTCGTATAGCACCTGTGGAAAACTGCTAAAATGCCTGTGGAAACCCTGTGGAATAAGTGAGGAAAATAGTAACCAATGATAAGAATTACAAAAATGTCATCAAATTATGACATTTAAGCTGATGAAATTAGCTTCTCAATCTCAGTTATCATCGTGGTTGCCCTCGATACATCCCCAGGTCTGGATTTTCGCAACTGGTAGATTTATCTCGGAAGTTGGTACCGGCTTTACCCTGTTTTATGCCCCCATCTTTTTTGTTAATCAACTTGGTTTATCTGCAACCAGTGTTGGGGTAGCCTTGGGTAGCGCCTCGATTTCCGGCATTGTAGGGCGGATTGTAGGTGGTTCTTTGGCTGATTCTGAATACTGGGGACGCCGCCGCACTTTGTTGCTAGCGACGGCGATTTTAGCAATTGCTTCTCTAGTTTTAGCTGCAACCAATAATTTCACTTCTTTGGTAATCGGTAGCTTGATTAGCGGTTTAGGGATAGGTTTCTATTGGCCTGCGGCTGAAGCTGTGGTTGCTGACGCTAGCCAAATTGACAATCGCCGCGAAACTTTTGCGATCGCCCGACTAGCTGATAATCTTGGGTTAGCGATCGGAATTCTGCTGGCTGGGTTTTTGATCGCGATCATTGGGAATTATCGATGGCTATTTATAATTGATGCCATCTCTTTTATGCTATTTTTTGGAGTTGTCTATGTAGGGATTAGTGAAACTGAACAACAGCAGATAGAGGAATCTGACAAGACAGAACTTTTTGCTGCTTGGATGGCAGTATTAAAAGATGGGCGTTTCCTAGTCTACATAGCAGTTAATATATTCTTTACAATCTATATTTCTCAAATCCACAGCACCCTGCCGCTTTACTTCAAAAACTTTGTCCTTGTAGAAAGTACCGCCAAGGGATTTGCTGAAACTACCATTAGTGGACTATTTGCTTGGCATCTAGTGTTTGCAATTATTTGTCAGTTGCCTGTCACCAGCATTTTAAAACGCTGCTCTCATACACTTGCGCTTACTATTTCCGCCATTTTCTGGGCAATTGGTTTCGGCCTGATTTGGGTTAGCGGTACAGCCCCATCTCATCATCTGTTTTGGGTAATATTGGCATTGGGAGTATTTGCTGTGGCGATTGTTTCCTATACCCCATCTGCTGCCTCTTTAGTGACTGAGTTAGCCCCGGAAAATCAACGCGGCGTGTATTTCTCTATCAACGCTTTGTGCTGGGCTGTTGGCTCTTTTATTGGTCATCCCTTGGGTGGATGGGCATTAGATCAACCACAAATTATTACTAATACTTACTGGCTAGGCTTCATCTTCAGTGTAGCGATCGCTGTGGTAATTTTACAGTACCTGAATCGAATTTTGGCTGAGTAGGGGCGCACAGGTGTGGGCTTATTTTCCCTTTATTGACGACGTTCTTGCAGCTTGCGATATACAGATTTTAAATCAACTTGATGGTGAGCTAAGGCAACCAAAGTATGATATAGCAAATCAGCCACTTCACCTGCGATCGCATCTGCTTGATCATCTTTAAAAGCCATTACCACCTCAGCAGTTTCCTCACCAATCTTTTTCAAAATTTTGTTATCGCCACCTGCAAATAGTTTACAGGTATAAGAACTTTCAGTAGGATTATCGCGGCGATCGCATATTATTTGAAACAATTGCGACAATGTATCTCCTGGTGGTGCAGCAATTTTTCCTTCTATTTGGTGAAAACAACTACGCTCTCCAGTATGGCAGGCAACATCTCCTAATTGTTCTACCCCGATGAGCAGCGCATCACTATCACAGTCATAACGGATACTTTGCACTTTTTGGATATGCCCAGAAGTCGCCCCCTTGTGCCACAATTCTTGCCGAGAACGACTCCAAAACCAAGTTTCTTCAGTTTCTAAAGTCTTTTGTAACGACTCCTGATTCATCCACGCCATCATCAGGACAGTACCATCTAGATAGTCTTGGACAATTGCAGGCACTAGACCCCGTTCATCGTAGCGAATTTTATCAATCGGGATAGTGTAATGCAGCGATCGCGAATCGTTAGAAGACATACCAGCTAGTTTGCTCTCATGAGAATAATTTATGGATTCACGATACCATTCAGAATAGGCTAGCTGGTATATTTTTTGGAATTAAATATCTGAAATCAAGTATTCATTGGACTTGCATAACATATTATTATTTTTTTGGTTCAGCTAATTTTATAGGATAGAAATTCTAAGCAGTGTTTGACCCTATCCTAAGATAGAGCGTTTTATTGCCCACTGTTAGGAGAGAACTTTGGTAAATACCACAATTAAAACAACAAAATCACAAGAAGTCTTCGCCGCTGCTCAAAATCTCATGCCCGGAGGAGTCAGTTCTCCAGTTCGTGCCTTTAAATCTGTGGGCGGACAACCCATCGTTTTTGATCGTGTCAAAGGCGCGTATATTTGGGATGTAGATGGCAATAAATACATAGACTATGTAGGCACTTGGGGCCCAGCTATTTGTGGTCATGCTCATCCAGAAGTAATTGCAGCGTTGCATGAAGCTTTAGAAAAAGGCACCAGTTTCGGTGCTCCCTCAGTCCTAGAAAATGTTTTGGCAGAAATGGTCATTGATGCCGTTCCTAGCATCGAAATGGTCAGATTTGTCAACTCTGGAACTGAAGCCTGTATGGGAGTTTTGCGGCTGATGCGGGCTTTCACCAACCGAGACAAAATCATTAAATTTGAAGGTTGCTACCACGGACACGCTGATACGTTTTTAGTAAAGGCGGGTTCTGGTGTTGCCACACTTGGCTTGCCAGACTCACCGGGAGTTCCTAAAGCAGCAACTAGCACCACTCTAACTGCACCTTTCAATGACCTAGAAGCAGTCAAAGCTTTATTTGAAGAAAACCGCGACGAGATTGCCGGTGTCATTCTTGAACCTGTGGTCGGCAATGCTGGATTTATCGCGCCTGATGCTGGCTTCCTAGAAGGGTTACGGGAATTGACTCACGAGTATGGAGCGTTGTTGGTATTTGACGAAGTGATGACAGGCTTCCGCATTGCTTACGGTGGCGCTCAAGAAAAATTTGGCGTCACTCCCGATTTAACAACCTTGGGTAAGGTGATTGGTGGTGGTTTGCCAGTGGGGGCTTATGGTGGTCGCCGAGATATTATGTCAATGGTTGCGCCCGCTGGCCCCGTATATCAAGCTGGGACTCTTTCTGGTAATCCTTTAGCGATGACTGCTGGGATTAAAACTTTAGAATTGCTGCAAAAGCCAGGTACTTACGAGTCTCTTGAGCGGATTACTAAAAAGCTAGCAGATGGTTTGCTGCAAATTGCCAAAGAAACTGGTCATGCAGCTTGCGGCGGTCAAATCAGCGCCATGTTCGGCTTATTCTTTTCGGCTGGCCCAGTTCATAACTACGAAGATGCGAAAAAGTCTGATACAGCCAAATTCGGACGCTTCCATCGCGGGATGTTAGAGCACGGTGTTTACTTAGCACCCTCTCAATTTGAAGCCGGGTTTACGTCTTTTGCTCACACTGAAGAAGATATTGAGCAGACTTTAACAGTTGCACGGGATGTAATGTCGAGCCTGTAAGCTATTAAGGGTAAGGGATTTCCAAATAAAAAGTATCTGTTACCTCTTGTGGGGTAAGATGCTCACCCCACAAAATGGATGATTTATAGGAAGTCCCTTTTTTGAGAGAGAAACAAGCGTGCGGAATTTTCGGACTCACTCTAAAGCATTATTTGCAGAATTTTCAGCAGTTAATGGTGCTCAATCGTCTTGCGCAGTTGGGGATGAAAGAAATTTTTTAACAAAGTTTTTTTGGGGTTTAATTCCCCTACCTAACGACGGCAGGACGTTTTGTGTCAAGGTAAAATCCTCGTCACAAAACGTAATTGCGAATTGCGAGTTGCGAATTGCGAATTGGTTTAACAGGTTTGCTCTCTACCGTCATTCCTCAAGGAAGGTCACATCTTCGTCATAATTTCGCAATGGCTTCGTCAATAGGATATGCAATATTTAGCCTATATTAAGATTCATAGTTAATCAGGCAGGATTAATAAATTATAAAGGGTTAAGTCCTTCGCAATTAAGAAGTGGCAAGTTTTGTAGCTCTTGTTTCAATCTCCATTGCAAAACTTAACTTAATTACAAATTATTTTACTTGCCTTTTACAGTTCTCGAAACTCCCCTTATACCCCATAGGTTACAAAAATTAATGCATAAGAAGGTGAGAACCTTCATGGTGAGAGTTTTGCTTATAGATATTAGATTATCCATCGGGTAAGGTATTTTTTCAGAGTCAGGGTTGGAGCTAACTTTAAAAAATATACCAATCATAACTGTAGCTTGTATGGTAAGGCTTACAGAGTATAAAAAGCTGCCATAAGTATTGTGAAAAAAAAGATGGTTTGACCTTGAAGGAGCTATGAAGTGGACGAGAATAAGTCATTTTTTGGTCTGCAAAAAATATTAGTTACGTTGCTTGTCTTGAGTGGCAGTATGAGTGCCAGCACAATGATGCTTATGAAGTCAAATTCCTCTAATGCTCAAAGTACAGAGAATACAAATGTAAACAATCTACCAAGCAAAGTTGGAATTGAGCAGCAGATTGAAGAACTAAAAGCGACAATGCTTAGAAGTTGGCAGCAACAAGTACAAACAAAAGGTTTTTCATATACTTTGCCACAGCGTTTTCAGGGAGCAATAGTTAATGCCGCAAAACTTACTCCCGAACAGAAAGTAATTGCGCTCACCTTTGATGATGGGCCATGGCCTGAAAGTACCGCGCAAGTACTCGATATTCTTAAAAAAAATCAGATTAAAGGGACATTTTTTCTGATTGGGCAAAACGTGAAGAATTATCCAAGCTTAGTGAAACGGGAGATTGCTGAAGGTCACGTAATTGGTAATCACACTTGGCATCACTGGTATCAATTCTTGAATCCACAAGCAGCTGCCTATGAAATTGACCACACAGCAGACTTGATTTATCAAGTAGCAGGGATTAAAACAAATTTATTTCGACCACCAGGGGGAATCATGCACAATGGGGTGGCTAGTTACGCTAGAAATAGCAAATATGCTATCATTCTCTGGTCATCTGACTCTGTAGACTACTCACGTCCTGCTGTACCAAAATTAATTAATAATGTGTTTAGGAGGGTCAAGCCAGGTGGAATTGTGCTAATGCATGATGGTGGTGGTAATCGCTCGAAAACTGTGCAAGCTTTACCAGAAATTATTGCCAACTTTCGGAAACAGGGCTATAGGTTTGTTACTATTCCTGAACTTTTAGAAATGCAAGATAAAGATCAAAAGCTGATTGCAAACAAAAAAACCGTCCAAAATTAACATCTGAACGGAATTTTAACGTATGGTTGTCATTAGTCATTAGTCATTAGTCATTAGTCATTAGTCATTAGTCATTAGTCATTAGTCATTAGTCATTAGTCATTAGTTATTTGCAATTACAAAGCGCAAAGTCAAGCCAGTCGCACAGGAAGGGTTTCCCGACTTGGGCGAAAGCGTTGCGGTAGCGACGCAGGAGCGTCACTGGCGTTGAGCGGAGGTTTCCTCCGCTCAGAATTTTGTAAGAGAGGACAAATAACCAAGGACGACTAGAACAAAAATTTTCACAATCTCATTTAGGATTGCTATGGTTATGTTGCCAGCTGTGTTGATACCTTACAACTACAAGTCAGGAGGTAAAATCACCTGGTCGATTGCGTGGATTACGCCGTTACTACCTGTGATATCTGCCTGTGTAACTTTAGCATCATTGACAGTTACACCGGTAGCAGGATCAACTTTAACGTTGATTGTGCCACCTTCAAGGCTTTTAACTTCGCCAGACTTCAAATCAGTAGACAATAACTTACCAGTCACCACATGGTAAGTTAAAATCTTCAGCAATACTTCTTTGTTATCTGGCTTTAACAATTCTTGCAAAGCATCTGCTGGTAACTTAGCAAAAGCTGCATCTGTGGGTGCAAAAATAGTTAAGTTATCTTTGCCTTGCAAAGTTCCGGTTAATCCTGCTGCTTTCAAAGCCTTGGTCAACGTGGTAAAGGAAGCGTTTGACTCTGCCAAGGCTAATAAGTTTTTGCCTTGATTGCCACTTGCCCCTGGCCCTGGTGGAGTTGTGGTCGGTGTCTCAGTGGGTTGAGTACCTGGGGTGACGGGTGTAGGTTCAATAGGTGTAGCACTACCACCACCACGGTTATAGGGAGGCTCGTTGAAAATACTTGGTTTGGGATTTAGCGTTGCACCACTTTTCTGTGCTACTGGTTTGCGTTTGGTATTGCCCTTTTCTATTTGGGAAACGGCTTCAACAGGTGTGTATTGAGTGTTTGCTTGAAGGCGTTGACCTTGGTTATAGGGAGCTTCATTGAAAATACTAGGGTTAGGATTTAGTATCTCTTTCGCATCAGATGGTAAAGTAATGAGAACGCTGAAACTAGTAAATCCTGCTATGCCTGCCAACGTGGTCAGCAATTTGCTGTAATTTGTCTTCATAAATTTTGTTTTTCTTTTTGTCCACACATTACATAAAGATTTATAACATTTTGCTATGCACAAAATCTAACTTAAGAGGGAAGTAAGATTTTTCTCTAGAAGAGTTTGTGCTAGTAAAGTAAAATGTTTAACCTCGATTCACGCTGATAAGTATGAAATATATCTACCATATATTTCATATAATTTGAGCAAATTTTCTCTATCATCCGAAAATTTAAAAATCCCGCTCGTGTAACGTAAATTCTCAGAAAGTGTGAAAATCTCACCTCTACAAGTTAGGAGTTACAATCAGCTTCAAAGAAAGATTATACTTAAAAGACAATTTATATACAAACTTGTACGTAAAATAATAGTTGATTCATAAATCTTGAATTATATAGAGAATAAGGCTATATTTCAGAATTAACCATTGATTATTCAGCAAAAGCACAGAAATTAATTAGCGAAATATTTTAACGTAGGCTAACGCTGACAAAAATTGAAGTAACTGTTGAAGACCCACGAATAAGGGGTGAGGTTTATTTATATATAATATGCTGAATTAAATTACTTAGTTATTTGATATTTTAATCAATCAGAAAACAATATTTTTTTAAATCGATAATTTTGCCAAAAATTAGGCATCAGTTAAATCCTAATGTCAATTCAATAGACAGCTAACTAACTAATACCATTAACAATTCAAAATTCACGCATTCCAAATTCAAACATTTTAGACATTTTCAGACGGGGATTTAATTCCGACTGAAACTGACCGGCGAAGTGGCTTTGACTTTGCGCTACGTGTTTTGGTTGGGGTCTTAAATCCCTTGATTTACGATAAAAATTACTTAAACTAAAGATACAATTGTAAAGTTAATAAGTTGACCAGTTACAAGAGATAGAACACATGCTGGAATTATACCAATGGGAACTCTCTCAATACTCAGAGAAAGTGCGCCTAATTCTAGATTTTAAAGGACTAGATTACCGCAAAATAGAGGTTACGCCTGGGATTGGACAAGTAGAACTGTTCCGGCTAACTGGTCAAAGACAAGTGCCTGTATTAAAGGATCGTAATAAATATATTGCGGATTCTACGGAAATAGCTAAATATTTAGACTTAGAGTATCCCGATCGCCCCATAATACCGCAAGATCCTAAACAACGGGGTTTAACTTTATTAATAGAAGAATGGGCGGATGAGTCCATAGGCATTAAAGGTCGCAAAGCACTATTTGCTGCTATAAGTCAAGATCAAAATTTCCGTAAGTCTTTATTACCCACCTCAACACCAGATATATTTAAAAGTCTGGTTCAAGGAGTACCCACTGACTTACTGACAGTGTTGGGTTTTGGCGTCGGTTACAGTCCAGATGTGATAAAGTCAGCGATCGCATCTTTAAAACAAGACTTGGAAGCCTTGACGTTATTATTGGCAGATAGTCCTTATTTAACAGGAGATGAGCCGACTTTAGCTGACTTAGCGGTGGCTGGCTTATCGATATTACTCAAGTTTCCTGCTGGCCCCTATCTGGATTTACCAGCTTCTATCAGAGGTAAAGGATTGCCAATCTTTGCCGAGAATATAGATTATGAACCATTCTTTACCTGGCGCGATCGCCTTTACGCCCAATTCCGCAAACCGTTAATTAGTACGACTCCAACAACAGGAAGTGCGCCAACCTCGATTCAGATTGATTAAATAACAGGGAATGGGGAATGGGGATTGGGGACTGGGAGAGAATAACTCAAGACAAATGACCAATGACAAATGACCAATGACAAATGACCAATGACAAATGACAAATGACTAATCAGATGAATTCGGCACAGCCATTAGGTTCGGTCATTCAAGGTTCTCTAACTGAAGGTTTAGAAGTACGATTGCATCCTGACATTTCTGTAGAAGATATGCGGGTGGGTAAGTTTCTTGTTGTGCAAGGGATGCGATCGCGTTTTTTTTGTATGCTGACAGATGTAGCATTGGGAGCTGCTAATGCCCGAATTATTGCTAATCCCCCCAGTTGGGAAGACACTTTTTTACGAGATGTTTTAGCCGGCAGTGGTACTTATGGTACTATCAACCTCGCCCCGATGTTGATGTTCACTCCCGAAACTGAAGAAGCTTTCTCCCCAACAAATGGCAAATCGGCAAATCCTTTCCTCCCATCGGTGACGGGTTTAGCTTCATTTGTGCCACAAACCAGCACGACAATGGAATTGTTGCCTGTTAAAACTATTCCTAGCCACTTTAGTCAAGTTTACGATGCCAGTGTTGATGATTTTCGCCGGGTATTTGGTTGGGAAGATGACCCCCAAAGGCGCAACTTTTCCATCGGCAAACCTTTGGATATGGATGTGCCCGTTTGTATCGATTTGAATCGCTTCGTGGAACGGAGTAATGGGGTTTTTGGGAAATCTGGTACTGGTAAATCCTTTTTAACAAGGCTACTTTTAGCTGGTGTTATCCGTAAAAATGCGGCAGTGAACTTGATTTTTGATATGCACTCTGAGTATGGCTGGGAAGCCGTCGCAGAAGGGAAGAACGTCAATACGGTTAAGGGACTAAAGCAACTTTTTCCTAGTAAAGTGGAAGTTTATACCCTCGACCCGGAATCAACAAAGCGTCGGGGTGTGCGTGATGCTCAAGAACTTTATCTCAGCTATGAGCAAATAGAAGTTGAAGATATTAAGTTATGTAGCCGAGATTTAGGACTCTCTGACGCAGCCTTAGATAACGCCAATATTCTGTATAGCGAATTTGGCAAGTCTTGGATTGTTCAGTTGCTGAATATGACTAACGAAGAAATCGAGATGTTCTGCGAGGAGAAGCGGGGACATAAAGGCTCGATTATGGCATTACAGCGCAAACTCTTGCGGATGGATAGCTTAAAGTACATGCGAGCAGTTTGCCCCCAGAATTATATTAGTAAAATTGTGCAATGCCTGGAATCTGGGAAGAATGTTGTGATAGAATTTGGTTCCCAGTCTAATATGCTCTCTTATATGTTGGTGACGAATATGATCACCCGACGTATTCACGAGCATTACGTCAAGAAAGCAGACAAATTTCTGCAAAGCAAAAATCCTAGCGATCGCCCAACGCCATTGATGATTACCATTGAAGAGGCGCACCGTTTCCTTGACCCGGCTATCGTCCAAAGTACTATCTTTGGGACTATTGCCCGCGAGCTGCGAAAGTATTTTGTCACACTTTTGGTAGTTGATCAACGTCCATCAGGCATAGATAATGAAGTTATGTCGCAAATTGGGACTCGCATTACCGCTTTGCTGAATGATGAAAAAGACATTGACGCGATTTTTACAGGTGTATCTGGTGGTAGCGGATTGCGATCGGTATTGGCAAAGCTAGACTCGAAACAACAAGCTTTAATATTGGGTCACGCCGTTCCGATGCCCGTAGTAGTCCGTACCCGTCCTTATGACGCAACTTTTTACGCAGAAATTGGTGAGCCAGCCTGGGAAGAAAAACCTGACGCAGAAGTATTCGCCGCTGCTGAACTAGCCAAAGCTGACCTTGGATTTTAGATTGTCAGTTGTCCCTTGTCCTTTGTGTAGAGTCAATCAATATTTACTAATGACTAATGACCAATGACTAATGACTAATGACTAATTCGTAACATCCCTCCATTGTTACAGCAAATTAAGTTCGGTTATCCCGCTAGTTTTTGGCAACAGAAGAGGGGTTTTTGGCGTCACTATAGATGTAGTCAGTAATTTCAAGGGACTTTAAAATTTTTTTACATAACGGCTGCTTTTAAATTATAATGATAGGTTTTATCTTAAAACAGTTTACTATTTGCCTGATTTATCGTATCATAAGTTAAGTAGAACTCATACCGACTTCGGTTTCCCCAATCGGTGTCAGTAACTATCCAAGAGAAGGATTCTCAAAAATAACCAGCGTGCTTATATAAAGATTGAAAATTTAGGGAAGGTAGGGGAACCTATCATTGGGGGCTTACCGTCTTAACAACGGCTGTATCAATTAATTGCTTTTGGTAGCTCCCGATATTTCGTGATAGATGTACTACTTTTTCCCATCCATTTTAGTAATAAAACATACATTATCTTTACGAAGTAGAGGACATCGCACCAATGCCTACTGTCAATACCCAAACAGAAAACCTTAACACCAAATTCACGGCTGATATGGTGCGAACCTATCTGCGAGAAATTGGTCGTGTACCACTGCTAACCCGCGAACAAGAAATTATCTTTGGGAAGCAAGTGCAACAAATGATGACACTCATTGATGCCAAGGAAGCTTTGGCCAAGAAGTTGCAACGCGAACCGGATATTTCAGAGTGGGCCGATCACGTTCAACAATCGGAAACCGATGTGCAACAAACGGTGGCGCAAGGTAAGCGGGCAAAACAAAAAATGATCGAAGCGAATTTGCGCTTGGTCGTTGCTATTGCCAAAAAATACCAAAAGCGAAATATGGAGTTTCTGGATTTAATTCAGGAAGGAACGCTAGGATTAGAGCGGGGTGTGGAGAAATTTGACCCAATGAGGGGTTACAAGTTCTCAACTTACGCTTACTGGTGGATTCGCCAAGCAATTACTCGTGCGATCGCTCAACAAGGTCGTACTATTCGCTTACCAATCCATATTACCGAGAAACTGAACAAAATCAAAAAAGTGCAGCGCGAGTTGGCTCAAACCTTGGGGCGATCGCCGAGTCCAGCCGAAATTGCCAAAGAACTGGAACTAGAACCGACTCAGATTCGTGAGTACCTGAATATGGCTCGTCAACCTGTGTCTTTGGATGTGCGAGTTGGTGAGAACCAGGATACTGAGTTGCAAGAAATGCTCGAAGATGATGGCCCATCACCAGAGTATTACACCAACCAGGAATTCTTACGCCAAGACTTGAACAACCTGCTAGCAGAACTAACCCCGCAACAGCGAGAAGTTGTAGCCCTACGCTTTGGTTTAGAAGATGGTAATGAAATGTCATTGGCGAAAGTCGGTGAGAGATTAAATCTCAGCCGCGAACGCGTCCGTCAGTTAGAGCATCAAGCTTTGGCTCATCTGCGTCGCCGTCGTGCCAATGTCAAAGAATACGTTGCTAGCTAAAACAAGAGACGCGGAATTTCGCGTCTCTACACCACCTTGGTAATGTGCCTCCTGAATTCAGGAGGCGATTTTTTTATACTGAAAACCAGAAAAATGTGTGCTTGCTTCCCCGTAGGCAAATTTTTTATCGAACAGAATAAAGGCGTCAGTCGTCAGAATTCATACTTGTTTTCTGACGACTGACTCCTGAATTGTGTTTGATAAAGCTGAGGAGCGAGCTAAAATTACGTTGCTCTAAAGTCATCAAAGATTTGTAACTATAGAGTTATTTCCCAACTGTAGTAGGGCTAGACAAAGCTAAAATAATAGCTGGTTAACTGTATATCAGTCCGATCTTGAACTACTGCTAACAAGTCACCATCATTCTGATATATGAGTGTATCAAGGGCACTAGTTCCCTCATAATAGCCAGTACCAAGATAAAAAGAACTTGCACTTCCTTTCAGTTGGATATAGTCATACGTAGGATTGTAGTCTTGTATCGTAGCGTAGCCACCTCCTTGATAATAGTTTCCATAATAGGATGTACCTAAAACAAACCTATCGTAGCCATCGCCACCATTTAAGACATCATATTCATAACTATTGTAGACAGTTGAGCTAGAACCGTATAAAGTATCGCTACCACTTCCGCCGTATAAGGTGTCACTACCAGAGTCTCCGTATAAAACGTCGTTACCTGTGTAACCATATAGGTAGTCATTGCCACCATATCCATAGATGTAATCATTGTTAGTATTGCCATAGATGGTATCATTTCCATCATAAGCATAAGCAAAAACACTGTCTGAACCAGTGTAGTTAAAATAATCATTTCCACTTGTGCCGTAATAGTAATAAGCCATGTCTTTGCCCTCAATAATTTGGTTACATTCTTGATCGCTTTGATCTTAGATAGATACTAAAGGGCTAGTATTAAGTTTGTCGGTCGGAAAAGGTCGGGAAAAGGTCGGGAAAAGGTCGGGTTCTTTTTCGTAGATTTACGTAAACTTTTGACAAAAAATCAAGTTTATAATGTGAAGATTGTAGTGAGCCTGTATTACTACTGAAAGAAATGACAGTTGAAGAAGCGATCGCAATAGTTGAGCAATTATTGAAACGAGGATGCTTAACGAGAGCGCAAGAGATTGTATTTCGCTACGCTTGGGAAGGGAAAACTTATCTAGAAATGGCGCGAGCAGTCACTTATGACCCCGGTCACATCAAAGACATTGGCTCAGAATTATGGCGATCGCTCTCTCAAGCTTTGGGCGAAAAAGTTACCAAAAATAACCTGCAAGGAGTGCTGAAGCGAACTGCACAGCGACAACAGGACATCAACACCTCCTCAACCTTAAACTTTCAACCCTTTACGAACTATACAAATTGGGGGGAAGCAATCGACGTTTCCCAGTTCTATGGACGTACTACAGAATTAGAAACCCTCAGCCAATGGATTGTGAGAGATCGCGCTCGTGTAGTCACACTATTAGGTATGGGTGGTATGGGCAAAACCGCGCTCTCGGTGAAGTTAGCAGAACAATTGCAGGGAGAATTTGAATATGTGATTTGGCGATCGCTCCGACACGCACCTTTTTTTCACGACAAGGTGATGGAGTGGATCAAAATTCTTTCCGATCAACAAGTTACCATATTGCCTGCTTCCCCCTATGAGCAAATTACTTGTTTAATCGATTATCTCCGCAAATATCGATGCTTGCTGATTCTGGATAATTTCGACACATTATTGGAGCAAGGTAAAGGGACGGGCTGTTACCGTCAGGGCTACGAACCCTACGGCGAACTGCTGTGGCGATTAGGAGAAACTGGGCATCAAAGCTCTGTCCTGCTCACCAGCCGGGAAAAACCTCCTGAAGTCGCTGCCTTGGAAGGTGATGGTTTGCCAGTCCGTACCCTTGCTTTATCAGGATTAGAAGTCGCAGCTGGGCAAACAATTCTGAAACTCAAAGGGCTATCAGGCTCCGAGGACGAAACCCGCCAACTGGTTGAGTGTTACGGTGGTAATCCCCTAGCTTTGAAAATTGCCGCCACTTCCATTCGGGACTTACATGAAGGTAACATCGCCTGCTTTTTTGCGGAAGGCACAACCGTATTTCAAGGCATTGGCAATCTTCTAGAACAACAATTCAAAAGACTCTCCACGTCTGAGCAGCTAGTGATGTACTGGCTGGCAATTAATCGGGGCAAGCTTTCCTCGACAGAATTGCAAACAGCTCTTACACCAATATTGCCTAAGCCTAAGTTAATGTCAGTCCTCGAATCTTTACGCTGGCGTACCTTGATAGAAAGTAATACTGGAGGATTCACACAGCAACCTGTGGTGATGGAATATGTGACAAAGTGCTTGATTGAGCAAGTCTGCGAGGAAATCGTCACAGAATCACCGCAATATCTGCTGACTTATGTTTCGATGCAAGCCCAAGCAAAAGACTACATCCACGATAGTCAAATTCATCTGATTGTAAGACCTATCCTAAATCAACTACGAATAACCCTTGGCTCTGCCGATCAGCTTGAGGATAAACTTGGTAGACTAGTTAGAAAGCTCCAAAATGAAAAACCCCATCCACAAGGGGATGAAGTTTTTAGGCATGGGGAATGGGATAAGGAGATAAGAGGGGGCGGGAACAAGGCAGACTCAAACCATGTTTGGGCAGTTGCGGTGAGTCCAGATTGTCAACAAACGTTGATACCAGCCCGCACTTATGAAGACATGATTATTAACTAGGGTGACAGGGTTGACTGAAGCAGAGAAGCAGAGATATAGCCGTAGCCACATAGGTTAGGACAATGTTGATTGCTAAAAGCCTTGATTTCACTGGGTTTATACTCAGCACTCAGCACTCAGCACTCAGCACTCAGCACTCAGCACTCAGCACTCA